>VGMK01000136.1 GCA_016866375.1 Bacteroidota bacterium | reverse complement strand
ACCGGATGTGAACTCAAAATAACCATTAGTGCTGACCCAATGGTCAAACCTCCTAAGATATATGAGATTAATTCGTAGGTCATATCTTTCCTCTTTTTCCTGTTCCTTGTCTTTTAGTGATGTCTATACGTTGGTCCACTTTCTCCACTAACATGTCTTTCCCGTAAATAAACTCTCCCCTTTCATATTCCGTCGGAACAATTCTATCCGTAAGAAATATAGCTTCTTTTGGACAGGCCTCTTCACACAAACCACAGAAAATACAGCGAAGCATATTTATTTCATATGTTTCTGCATATTTTTCTTCCCGATACAGATGTTCCTCTCCTTTTTTTCTTTCCTCCGCTATCATCGTGATTGCTTCAGCAGGACAAGCTACGGCGCAGAGTCCACAAGCCGTGCAATTTTCTCTTCCTTCTTCGTCGCGTTTAAGTACGTGCATACCTCGGTACACAGGGGCAAATACACGTTGCTCCTCTGGGTATTTGATGGTCTTTCTCCGTTTTAACATATGTTTCAACGTGACCATCATTCCTCTGATTATTGCAGGAAGATATAGCCTTTCCACAAACGTCATCGGTTTGTCGGAGACCACTTTTTTTCTATTTGATAAACTCTCCATACTGCCTTTTTAAAACCAACCTTCGTTGAATGCAATCACTACGCCGGTGATGAGCATGTTTATAATTGCAATTGGAATTAATGTTTTCCATCCTAAGTGCATTAATTGATCAAATCGAAATCTCGGTATTGTCCATCTTATCCACATGATCACGAAAATAAAAAAGAATATTTTTGCGAAAAATACGACAACGCATAATAATGCAAGTAAATTTCCACTGAAGGCATCCATGCCCGGAAAATTATAACCACCAAAGAAAAGAATAGCCATTAATGCAGAGGAGATAAACATTGCCACATATTCGGAAAACAAGAACAGTCCCAATTTCATGGAACTATATTCCGTGTGATAACCTCCGATAAGCTCCGACTCACATTCCGGAAGGTCAAATGGAGCCCTGTTGGTCTCTGCAAGTGAGCAAATGAAAAATACCAAAAAAGCAAGCGGTTGGTACCAGATGTTCCAATCCATTCCATGTTGTTTATGAACAATGTCGGTTAAACTTAAACTTCCTGACATCATAACGATTGTGATTAATGAAATTCCCATGGCCAATTCGTAAGATATCATCTGTGAAGAGGCACGAATAGCTCCAAACAATGAATACTTGTTATTTGATGCCCATCCGCCGATCATAATTCCGTATACGCCAATCGAAACCACGCCAAACATGTAGAGCACACCTACATTGAAATCTGTAACTTGAAGGCTAATGGTTCTTCCGAATAAAGTAATGTCTGGACCCCAAGGTATTATCGCCGAGGTTATTAGCGCTGTAAACATTGCGATTCCAGGTCCAATGATAAATAACCATTTGTCAGAGTTTTTTGGCGTAAAGTCTTCTTTCAAAAACATTTTAACACCATCTGCTATGGGCTGTAAAATACCAAAAGGACCTGCCCTATCAGGACCAACTCGATCCTGAATCCATGCAGCCAATTTTCGCTCGAAATAGGTTGAGTAAGCTGCGATACCAAGCGATATTAAAAATAATATCACAACGAGGACAAATTTTTCTATAATGAGTGCGTAGTCCATTTAGTTAATTCGCTTGATTTTGGTATTCATTTTAGTTTCATACTTCCCTTGGGATATAACAGAATGTCTATCAACTACTCTTGGACCGGTGATTGTCCATTTGCTAACATCTTTTTTTTCAAAGCGGCAATCATTGCATATCCATGCGGTTTTTCCATCGATGTCTTCAACCTCTCCGTATTGATCTTTCCGTGCTGTAACGCGGTATATTTCATTGCCAAACATCCACAGAACTGCTTTTCCGCTACACTGTGTACATGTTCGTTCCCCTTCCATAGGTTTCAGGAACCACACGCGGCTTTTAAATCGAAAAGTTTTGTCTGTAAGGGCGCCAACTGGGCACACATCAATTACATTTCCCGAAAAATCATTATCAATTGCCTTTTCAATATAGGTCGAAATTTCAGCATGTTCACCTCGATTTATGATGCCATGACCACGCTGATCTGTTAATTGGTCAGCGGCATGCACACATCGGTAGCAAAGAATACACCTGTTCATGTGCAACTTGATTTTATCACCAATATCGATTGGGTCAAATGTTCGCCTGTCCTCTTCGTACCTCGTTTTTGCTTTACCGTGTTCGTATCCTAAGTCTTGCAAATGACATTCACCGGCTTGATCACAAATTGGACAATCTAATGGGTGATTGATCAAAAGAAATTCAACTACGCCAGCGCGATTTTCCCTAACGCGGTCACTTGTCTTGTTCCTAATAACCATACCGTCCGCCACTGGAGTCGAACAAGAAGCGACTAATTTCGGCATGGGTCGAGGATCTGCGGCTGAACCGGCAGCTACCTCTACCAGGCAGGTTCTACATTTACCTCCAGAGGACTCTAATTTGCTGTAATAACACATTGCAGGGGGAACTACTTCACCTCCAATTTTACGGGCTGCATTGAGAATACTTGTTCCTACCTCTACTTCAATTTCAACATCGTCTATCGTTACTTTTACCATGCTTAAACGGTTACAGGTTCTTTACTTAAACCATAATTTCTCAATAAGGCCTCTTCACGACTGGTAACATGCCATTCAAATTCTTCTCTGAAGTGTCGAATGGCAGCTGCAACGGGCCACGCTGCTGCGTCACCAAGAGGACAAATTGTATTTCCTTCTATTTTCTTGTTGATTTCGGCGAGTAAATCAATGTCTCGAATATTTCCATTGCCATGTTCAAGGCGATACAGAACTTTTTCCATCCATCCTGTTCCCTCTCTACACGGAGAGCATTGTCCGCAAGATTCGTGCGCATAGAATCTTGCAAAATTCCACGTGTTTCTGACGATGCATTGGTCTTCATCGAACACAATAAATCCACCTGAACCAAGCATCGATCCCGTGGCAAATCCCCCGTCAGCCAAACTTTCATAAGTCATTAATCGGTCTTCTCCCGAGGCTGTTTTTGTTACTAAATAATGAGGTAAAATAGGCACTGACGAGCCTCCAGGCACACAAGCTTTTAATTTTTTTCCATTGGCAATTCCCCGACAATATTCATCACCGTAAATAAATTCTTCCACAGAGACACCCAGCTCAATCTCATACACTCCCGGGCGCGCTACGTTTCCACACGCAGATATTAGTTTTGTTCCTGTGCTTCTACCGATTCCGATGGCGGCATACGAGTCCCCACCCTCGTTTACTATTGGTACAACCGCTGCTATACTTTCTACGTTGTTAACCACGGTTGGGCAACCCCACAATCCTTTCACTGCTGGAAATGGAGGTTTTATGCGTGGGTTTCCTCGTTTCCCCTCAAGTGATTCGATAAGTGCTGTCTCCTCTCCACAAATGTAGGCCCCTCCTCCGGGCAATACGCGTAAGTCTAAGTGGTAGCCTGAACCTTTTATATTTTTTCCTAAATATCCTTTATTGTAGGCTTCAGCTATTGCTTTTTCAAGGATTTGCAGAATCCACATGAATTCACCGCGGATATAAATAAACGATAAGTTTGCTCCCAACGCATAACTGGAGAGTATCATTCCTTCAATCAACAAATGAGGAATATGTTCCATGAGATATCGGTCTTTAAAAGTCCCCGGCTCAGACTCGTCAGCATTGCATACTAAATAACGAGGAATCCCTTCCGGTTTAGCTAAAAACGACCATTTCAAACCTGTAGGAAATCCAGCGCCACCTCTGCCACGTAGTCCCGATTTTTTTACTTCCTCGACCACGTCGTCAGGACTCATTGATTTCAAGGCCTTGTCCACCGCACGGTATCCACCATATTTTTGATAGATTTCGAAGGATTCAATTCCAGAGATATTAGCATTTTCGATGAGTAGCTTTCTTCCTTTCATGGCTGATAAGTTTCCAGGTTTCCGTTGCGCATTGCTTGTAACAAATCGTCTACTTTTTCTGGTGTTAAAAATTCATAGTTTTTGTACTGACATTGTAACATGGGGCCATAACCACAGGCACCCAAGCATTCCACAGTTTTTAATGTAAACATTTCGTCAGCGGTTGTTTCACCTACTTTGATATTCAATTTATTTTCGATGTGTTCAATTAATTTGTCACTTCCAACTAACATGCATGGCCCAGTACGACAAACTTCGAGAACGTATTTCCCAGTTTTATCTAGGTGAAACATCGTGTAAAATGTGGCAACTTCATATACCTCTATTGGTGTGATATCCAATACTTCTGCAACATAGTCCATCGTTTCTATACTCAACCAGCCGCCTAATTCGCTCTGTGCCATGTGAAGTACTTGAATGATTGCACTCTTGTGCTTCCCCTCTGGAAGGTTTGCCCTCAATTCTTTTATTCGAGTGAGTGAAGCGTCACTAAATTCCACTCGTTCACCTTTTCTTTTCGTAATATCTATATGCATTTTCATGTTATGCGTCTAATTCGCCTGCGATTATATTCATACTACTCAGTGTCAAAACAGCGTCACTTATGCTGGACCCCGTTATCATCTCAGGGTATGCCTGATAATAGATAAAACAAGGCCTTCTAAATTGGAGCCTGTACGGTGATCTCCCACCATCGCTTATGAGATAAAATCCAAGCTCACCATTTCCACCCTCAACACAGTGGTAAATCTCTCCTTCAGGAATTTCTGTTTCACCCATGACAATTTTGAAATGGTAAATCAATGCTTCCATGTTGTTGTATACATCCTCTTTCGGGGGAAGGTAGAAGTCTGGCACTTCTCCCTTGAAAGATCCCTCCGGTAAATTTTTGTAGGCCTGTTCAATTATTCTTACACTCTGACGAATTTCTTCTTGTCGAACCATGAACCTATCGTATGTGTCTCCATTAACTCCTACTGGAATTATGAAGTCAAAATCCTCATATGATGAGTAAGGTTTCATTGCGCGGATATCATAATCTATCCCGGTGGCTCTTAAATTAGGTCCAGAAAATGAATAATCAAGGGCACGTTGCGAAGATATCGGACCTGCGCCCTTCGTCCGATCCATAAATATTCTATTTCTTGCGAGTAGGGAATCAAATTCTTCAAATTCTTTTGGAAATGTCTTGAGAAACGATTTCAATTTAGCATGAAATTCTGGAGAAAAATCTCTTTCAAAACCACCGATTCTACCAATATTTGTGGTGAGTCGTGCTCCGCAAACCTCCTCATACAACTCGTAAATTTTTTCCCTTTGATTGAAAGGATAAAAGAAACTAGTTAATGCACCCGTATCCACTCCAACAACAGAATTACAGATGAGGTGGTCGGCAATTCTAGCTAATTCCATAATAATTACGCGCATGTATTCTACACGCTTGGGAATCTCTGCACCAATTAATTTCTCTACAGTCATGTGCCAGCCCATATTATTGATGGGTGAAGAACAATAATTTAATCTGTCCGTTATTGGTGCTATTTGGTTATAGGGCCTTCTCTCTGCTAGTTTTTCAAAAGCGCGGTGAATATA
>VGMK01000135.1 GCA_016866375.1 Bacteroidota bacterium | reverse complement strand
ATGTGGTAAGCTCCAGGTCACGATTCCCATTCCCGTATCCATCCAACCGCGTGATCTGAGGGGATGAACCGTATTCAATCAATTGCAAGGTGCCTCCTGCCTCCGGAACAGGGCTGTGAGGAATGGCTTCTATTACTTTAACTTCTCCAACAGCCGCTTTTCTACTTGCGATATACCGTTTCTTTTGTCCATATATAGATTCAGGGTCGGTTGGATTATACATTTCATAGTTGTTATGAGCATATGCGATGGCAATGAAATAATATTTTTTAAAATTCACCAATCGCCTTGCGCCTTGCGCAAAGGCATCTTCAGTAATTCGAAAACTGTGGCGAATTCCTTTATTTTCTCCATTAACGCGCTGTACTGGAATGCTTGCGTTGAGTTCATCACTGAATTCAAAATTGATAATTTTTGAAATCCCGTCTTTAATATCACATTGAGCGACCAATCTTGCCTTATTAGCATCTAACAAATCTGAAAGTGAGGACTTATTATCTTTTAATTGAAAAATTTGGTAGCCTTGAAATCGATAGAACTTATCTGCTTGAGGATTGCTCGAAACGATAAAAGGATCGAACTCGGCGTATGCTTCGTTGTAATTATTGGAATTAGGGGCATTGGATAAATACAAAATTAATTCATTGTCTAATTCTTGTATACTGAGATCAGGAGCATGAGGGCCTTCCAACACTTTGAAACAATTTTCAAAAAGAGCTTGTGCTTTGTCATCTGCTCTTCTGAGCGTCTCCACTGACTCAAAGGGATCTCCCCCGGAGGACCGTGCCCAAACCACACCTACGGTAATATTATTGACAGCGCCTGGTTTTAGAATGAAGGGCCCTGCCGATTGAACAAATCTGCGGTCGTTTGGAGTATTGTTAGCCGTTTGTTCCGTCCAATTGGGCTGTGGAACACCGCCTGTGCCCCAACCCAAAGGGTCTGTGGTTCCGGGAAACATAAAATCACATGGCATTAGTGGATTTGCATCTGGATCGGAAATGTGTCCACTTCCTCCGTATACAAACTTCGTCCCATCCTTCCAAAATCCACGTAAATAATTGTAATAATCTGCAGCAAAAATAGGATCGGTTTGATTGGGATTTGCTCCGTTGGTAGTATTGGAGTAATACAAAAACCTGCGCATTCCAAAGCGTTCGTTATCTATTATTCCATCTCCATAGCCAATGCCATTTAGGGCTTCATCTGTACCAATCCCGTAGGCATTATCAATGCCGTCGTCATCTTGATAAGGGCCCTCAAAAAAATCTACTCCAACGGCAGGAGGAGAATAACCATAACCTTTCCACCCTGAGTTATTTCCATCGTAGTTATCTCCGTTGTAATAATAACCAAGGCCGCGCATGACATCACACCCCACATAATCATCGAATGGATCACCAAGCGCGCCATCGGTGAAAAACCCAAAGTATGTATTGTACAATGTTTGGGTACCTCGATTGATTAATTCATAATTATAAAAGGTCATATTGTTGATTTCGTCGTTCGAGGCAAAAGCAAATGCTTGGGCGCGAATTTCCATCCCAATGGGGTCTGCGCCAGTTTCTGTATGGATATTCCCCTTATCGTTCATGACCCACCAAAAATTCATGTCTCCATAAAGAGAAACTCTCCGCTCTGTATTACATTCCTTGTCTTTCTTTATGTCGTACCAAGGAAAGTCGCCATCTTGCCAATTGTAACTCCCGTCACCATTATAATCGTAAAATGGGGCCAAGTAATAATCTTGACCGATTGACACATCGCCGTGCGCTGGCCATTCTTTAACAATCTCCGGCACTTTGTAATTTGGAAATAACTCCGCTTGTGTTTGAGTACCATTCAGTTGATCGTATTCTCCTGCCTCGAACCAAGCATTGAATTCTCGAATCATATCTTGAGTAGTGACAAAATGTTTATCGTATTTACTGCACACATCATAATTAGTTTCTGCTGTTACCTTAGTCAGGGGACCCGTCCAGTAATCTTGTCCATTTCGATAACGTAAGGCGGCCAACTTTAATTGATTGTTTACATCTGTTCCGCCTAACCAGAGTGCGGCAGTAAATAAAGCCATAATCCCTGAGTTTTTGGGGACCTCATACATATTCAGGTTCTGGTTTGGGATTTGCCACAGATTCCCTGCTGTATGAACCATTGCACGGACATTATTCAATTCCAAGTACGTTGTGGCTGTGGGTGGTGCGCAATTCGCTCCTTTTGGATTGGGTTTTTTAATTTTATACGTCCCGTCATATTCCTGTGCAAAGGGCGCAGTGACAAAAAAAATAAATAAACTGAGGACGATGATTTTTCTCACGTGTTGAAATTACAAATTCTGTCACTAGTATGCAAGGATACAATTTGAGGGAGAGGCTTTTATTAAAATTAAACATAACCGTTGTTTATTTTTTTAAAGTTATTTTTGTCTTAAAATGAAAACGATGAAAAAAATATTTTTTGGGTTATTTGCCTTATTATCCATTCCGTTATGTGCTCAGGTACAAACACCGGCTTTAAGCCCAGCTGCCAAATTTGAACAGAAAGTAGGATTGACGGATATTGTCATTCAATATTCAAGACCAAGCAAAAGAGACAGGGTAGTATTTGGAGATGTTGTTGCCTTTGGAGAAATTTGGCGCCTAGGAGCAAATGAAAATACAAAAATAACTGTGTCTGATGCAATTATTTTTGGAAGCGATACGATTAAAGCAGGGACTTACGCTATTTATGCGAAGCCTGAAAAAGACAATTGGACACTTATTCTATACAGTGAAACTACAAATTGGGGAGTTCCAGAACCTTGGGATACAAAAAAAGTGGTTTATGAAACAAAACGGCCTGTTATTCAACTAAATGATGTAATTGAAACGCTAACAATTTCAATTGAACAAATTGAAAATAGTGGTGCAAACTTGATAATCATGTGGGACAAATCCAAAATTACTCTTCCGTTCACTGTTAACTCGAAGGATAAAGTGTTAGCAAGCATAAAGAAGACCATGGAAGGACCATCCGCGAACGATTACCACCGGTCGGCATCCTTTTATTACCAAGAGAAAATTGATGCTAAAAAAGCATTAGAATGGGCAACAAAAGCTTGTGAGATGCGTCCAGAAGCATATTGGATGTTACGAATGAAAGCTTTGTTACAAGCAGAAATTGGGGATTACAAAGGAGCCATTGTCACAGCAAAAAAATCTTTAGAATTGGCTGAAAAAGACGGTGATGCTGCTTACACAAAAATGAATAAGGATTCCATAGAAGAGTGGAGTAAAAAGAAATAGTACATGTGGGCGAAGTACAAGTATCATGTACTCATGCATGGCATTATCTTTCTATGGGGCTTTACAGGAATTCTTGGAAAGTTAATCCATTTAGAGGCGGTTTTTATTGTGTGGTATCGTGTATTGATTGCTTCTTTATTTTTGGCGGCTTTTTTATTGTACCGAAAAAAACCGTTCCAACTGGAAAAAAAACATCTTTGGAAAGTCACAATAGTTGGTCTTTTTGTAGTCGGGCATTGGTTAACCTTTTACTATGCGATACAACTTTCCACAGCATCTTTAGGAATACTGTGTTTATCCACAGCTACATTGCATGTCACTTGGCTCGAACCACTTGTAATGAAAAGAAGGTTCTCGTGGATGGAATTTGCAATGGGTGGTCTTGTGATTTACGGAATTTATTTTGTTTCTGACGATTTTACGCAGACGGAATTCACCGCACTGTATATCGGATTAATTTCTGCCTTCTGCGCTGCGAGTTTTTCCGTTTTAAATGCAAAACTTGCCAAGGACATTCCTGCTGCACAAATTACATTTTATGAACTGAGCATTGGATTGATCGTATTGACCTTATTTTTACTTTTTACTGGTCAATTTTCGTACAATCAATTGGCACTCAGCGGAAGTGATTTTTCATGGTTATTGTTTTTGGGAATAGTTTGTACTTCTTTCGCCTTTTTAGTTACGATTGAGATTGTAAAAAGACTGGGGGCATTCACTGTTTCATTGAGTATTAATTTAGAACCAATATACACGATCCTATTGGCTATAGTCATACTGAAAGAGCACGAACTACTCAATAAAAACTTTTACGTAGGGGCCTCTGTAATTATATTAGTGGTATTGGCGAATGGAATACTAAAATACCTTCAAGACAGAAAGATTGAATCCGTATGAAGAACTAATTGATGCAATCTTTTTGTTTTTCCAACATTTCTTCACCGGTCATATTTTCATAGGGTTTGCAGATGCGGCGTTTTTCTGATACTAAACTTTGTAGTTCTTTCAGAACAATATCCCTGTTACTAGGATTTTCAATCAGTATTTTATTTTTCTCATTTAATGTTCGGCTTATAGAGAGGCACTCACAAAATTGAGGGTCTTTGCTATTTTCTTCACACGAAAAAAAAAAGAAGCTCGCAGAAATTAAAATGAATACCTTACTTTTAAACATATGTAAAGATACTTATTCTTAGCTGCGTCAGCTATTGGTTTCTTTAGATTTATTCTATACTTTTTGACAACCATATCGAGGTCATGTGTTTTGGTAAGGAGCAAATTATCCATGTATCCTTGCATAGCACTTAGCTTTCCGATAGAAACTCAAAAGGAACCTGTGGTGATACTCTTCAATTAAGACTAACCAACGCAAGACTTCCTGATATTTTTTCAAAGTTTATATTAATCAATTGGCAAACGCCTATTTATGGTTTAGTTTGACTACACGCCCTAATTCACATTAAAACAATGGTACATCAACTCCAAGAATTACTTGACCCTGGTAAGGCCTGCTCGGATTTCATAAGAAAAATATCACCACAAAAAGGTAGCGAAGAAATTTACCAATGAGTATATAAGCAAATGAAACAAGCCAATTAACTCTAAAAAATCCAAGTGCCACGGCAATAACATCTCCCACAAATGGCAACCAGGACAAGAGGGCTAACAAACTCCCGTATCGTTTAATTTTTTCTTCCCATCGCGAAATTTGTTCTTGCTTAACTCCAATTTTTTTTAACCAATTTGGATTTCCTGCCATTCCAATTAAGTAATTCAACCAACCCCCTAACGTGTTTCCTATTGTGGCAATAATTAAACAAGTGGTAAGATCGTAACCGTATGCCAACATGGAACCTAAAAATAATTCCGATGTGATGGGTAATATGGTTGCCGCAAGAAAGCACGTAATGAATAACCCTAAATAACCGATTTCAAATTCAAGCATAAAAAAACCCCGCTAGTGAGCGGGGTTGAAATTAAAAACTAATATTTATTTTTTTATCAATTTCATTGCTTTTGTTGCACCTTGAAAAGTAACATTTACAAAATAAACACCTGAAGTTAAATTGTCTGTGTTAAGGTTGATTGTATTCTCGCCAACAAATAAGGAAGCGTTAGCAACACTAACTCCTTTTCCTGACATGTCTGTGACTGTTACAACAGCCTCTCCTGGAATTTTTGAATCAATCGTTAACACAGTTGAACCATCCGTTGGATTTGGCAGCAACATGTACGAAGCTTGCATTTCGTTTTCTAAGATAGAAACCGTTGGATCAAAATTCATGCGCACCACAGGCGTTGACGTTGTATAATACCAAGTATCGTCTGCTAAATCCTTAAAGAAACATGTTTGTGGTTGTGAGGAACCGGCATTGGAAACTTTCAAGGTT
>VGMK01000134.1 GCA_016866375.1 Bacteroidota bacterium | reverse complement strand
AAACTTGAAAATTCCATAACAGGGTCTGAAACATCTCTAAATCCACCACGCAAGAAAAGACGTGGAAGTCCATTTAGATCAGGTACAGGTGGAAAAAAAGGGGGTGGAAAAGTTGGAGCTTGCGCTAAAAAAAGAAGACACTAGCAGCTTCTTTTTTACCCTTCCTAAAAAAGAATTTATACCTTCGTTGAATGCTGAGGTATTCTTTTTTCATCGTAATTTTCTTACTTCTGTCCTGTGGCGAAAACGGGAGGGAAACTCCACTTGAAAATAACGAAAAAAAAAATATTGAAACTTCAGATTCCATCAAACGGGAACCAATCGGTTGGAAAAATCCCATGTTGACTCCGGTGGGTAGTGATTTAGTTCGAATGCTGCGTGCCTATTACATGGTTGGTGATATTGATAAATTACTTCCATTTTTAATTTTACCACCTTCAATGGACAAAATAAAGTTAGTTGATTTGCTTCAGAAAGCCAACTGGGGATATGACTTAAAGGTTACCAATGTCAAGTGGATGAACGATTCGATTTTTCAGTTAAGTGTTAAAACTCTTAAACAACAGACCACAGGTCTTGAATTCTATGAAGGTAAAATCGTGAATGATACGGCAAAACTATTTGTTTACCCCAACTCGAATTGTCCTTTTGTTAAAGAAGACAAATAAAAGCCCCAACTATTAAAATTAGGGCTTTCTTGTGACCCCGGAGGGATTCTAACCCCCAACCCTCAGAGCCGAAATCTGATGCGCTATACAGTTGCGCCACGGAGCCGAAATCGCGATTTAGTATCTACAGAATTTCAAAACAGAATAAAATGAGAAATCGCTAGCGGAACAAAATTAACGCGACAATTTGAAAAAGACAAATTAACTTCAACATTATTCACACAAAAAACTCCGTCACACACCTTCAAAAAAATCTTTATTTAGTGCAAGATTTAAAGCCCTCTAAGAAATATTGAAAACTCATCAGAACTGAATAAAATTTATTCGTGAGTTCAAATGAATAGTTGGCTTTCAATTCATTTACCTTAACTCACTAAATAAACCTTCTTTAAGTGAACAAGGAGAAATAATGATTTCCTTAATACCTAATTTTTTAATAACCCATCGTGTTTTAACGGCAGCGACTGGAGCCATTTTTTTTCGAATCGGAATAATGAAACTGTTTACATCGCGCTCAGCTTGAGTAGAGGCTATAATGTTATCTAATTCTTCTAAAAAAAGAGACAATCCCACTTCTTGTGTTTTTAGTCCATCTGGAAATTTCTTTCGGTTGACCAATTCATAAAAAGTTTCAAAGCTTCCCGATGCTCCAACCAAAACATCGGCGTTTAAACTATAAAAAGAATCCGTACAATTTTCCTCAAGGAAATCTTCTATCTTACGAATATCTTCCTGATTAAGTGGATCAGAAAACTGGAACTTCTGAAATATTCGCGATACCCCAATGTTTAATGACATAGATTTTGTCGATTTACCACCCTCAACTTGAATAAACTCTGTACTTCCGCCTCCAATATCCATAATGAGCGATAATTTCGGAAATGAGTAGGTACAGGCAATACCTTTAAATATTAGTTCTGCTTCTCGCATACCATCAATTACCTCAACTTTGATACCTGTTTGATTGAATATTTCAGCACAAAACTCTTCGCTGTTCCGAGCATCTCGAATGGCGGATGTTCCTATGGCGTGAATTCTTGAAACTTTGTGTTTATCACATAGCAATTTAAATCGTTTTAAACACGAAATGGCGCGTTGTATGGCTTCTATGGTGATAATTCCATCGTTTATTCCATCCATGCCAAGTGCCACCCCTTCTTTTGTTGAATAAGAAATACTTAATGAATTGTCAATCCACCTGCCAATAGCTAAATTGAAGGTATTTGTACCTAAATCGATAACGGCATTATGCATCTTATCTTTTTTTGTGAAGAAACTTTTAGTTCTCACGCCAAAATTTAGAATATTAGCTTGGTACAATTTACTGGCTAAGTATAGAAAAACACCTGTCGAAACCAACAATACCAGCAATGAAATCGTATAGGATATGGAACTATGCCCTTCGTAATAGCCTTGACCAATTCTCACCAATTGCACCACAGGTGAAGTGAAAGGAACCCATGCAAAAATGTCGACCCATTCGTTTTCAGGCTTTAATACGGTTAAATAACCCACACCTAATGAGAAAAATAACAATCCGATTAAAGGTAAGGTAAATTGTTGACCATCTGATTCTGAGTTACTCATTGCTCCAATAAAACTGAAAAACGCACCGTAAAACAAATACCCTAAAACAAAAAGAATCACAAAATTGCTGAGCATTATGGTATAATCAATTTGATTGTAAAGAACATCTAGTAACTTGTTTTGTGTTTGATTGGACAACTGCTGAGCGAGTTGAACTTTAACTTCCTCTGACGATTGTGCCCAATTAGAAGGATCCAATAAGTCGGGATAAAGAGTCTCCCTCATGATATAAAGACCTACACCAACCAAGATCACCCAAGTTAAAAACTGAACGAGTGCGGCAAAACCAATCCCTATGATTTTTCCCAACATCAAAGCGCGTGAACTGGTAGACGCCAACATTATCTCAACGATTCTATTGCTTTTATCTTTCGCTGTACTGCGTACAACGGCAAGGCCAAATAATAAAATAAACAACACGATCACCGCTCCAAAACCAAGTCCAACAAATCCCTCAATCCTAGACGTTTTCTTTCCTGGATCCTGAATATCGATGTAATCAAAATTTAAAGGTTGTTTAATATTCCTGAACTCCTCTAGCGTAACATCTAGGTATTTATCTTCTACAAATGCCTCCTCAAGTCTCCTTTCTACCTCCAATTGCATGGCGATTTTCGCCTCTACCCCAATTTCCTCTCGGTAAAAAACCTTTACCACCTTATTGGTCAATACTTTTCGATTAATTTCAATCCAAACGTCATAAGAGGCGAGATTAGGGTTGTCAAGAAATTCTGTATGCTCAAAACTCACATCTCTTATATCATAAGAAATATTACTTTCCCCTTTTATCATTTGGCGATTCACCAAAAAATAAGCAGGATCTGTAACGATAGCTTTCACGCTTTTTTTACCTTCATCGCTTATTCTCAAAAGTAAAAAGATGAGCATTAAAAGAACCATTGGTCCGATGAAAAGCATCCAAAGGAAACTTGTGCTTCGGAGTCTCTCGGCGAATTCTCGCATAGCTATTATCCAACTATACTGCATCTTTCTCTTCAATTAGTTGAACAAAAACTTCTTGCATATCAGGGAAATACTCTTCAATCGCTTCGATTTGGATGTGATTCATCAGCGAAGTCATCAATTCATTTATAGAGTTTTCGCCACGTTTACGAACGCGAACCAAGAATCTATTCTCATCTAAATCTTCCTTTTGAATGAGCTCAAATCCTGTCCATAAACCATTCGCCAAGGCCACCATATTCCCTTTAAAACGAATAGTAAATTCATCTTGCTTAAAGCGATCTCTTAAATTCCAAACGCCGTCCTCTACTAATTTTTCTGATTGGTAAATCAATGCTATTCGGTCACAAATTTGATCTACACTTCTCATGTTGTGTGTTGATAAAAGGATGGTTTTTCCTTCTTTTTTGAAAGCGTCAATTTTATCAATAACTAATTGCACATTAAGCGGGTCAAAACCCGAAAGCGGTTCGTCTAGAATAACAAGAGAAGGATCGTGAAGCATTGCTCCAATAAATTGTACCTTCTGGGACATTCCTTTCGATAAATTTTCAATTTTATTTTTTGACCAATGAGCGATTTCAAATTCTTCTAGCCATTTTTTTGATTGCTGGGCTGCATCATATTTGGTCAAGCCCCTCATTCTACCGAGAAAAATCAAATGATCCATTACCTGCATACTGCGGTACAACCCTCTTTCCTCAGGTAGGTAACCGATTTCATTCAAGTTCTTTAACCGAATAGGCTTACCGTTCCAAAGTACTTCTCCTGAGTCTTGCCGAATAATGGTGTTGATGATTCGAATTAAAGTAGTTTTTCCGGCACCGTTCGGTCCAAGGAGACCAAATATTTGACCTGATTGCGCGGTAATACTTACAGCATGAAGTGCATTTTTTTTACCGAAACTTTTAGAAATTTCCTTTACTTCTAACATTGGAAGATAAAACTAATCATTTCGTTTTATCGACTTGTCAACTCCTCCAAATTTCTTTCCACTGTGACCAGTTGAATTTTTTAGCAAAAATGAAAAATAAAACCACATACAATACCAAAGAAGAAAAGATGGCATCGTAACCGTTTCCGGGAATACTTGTATCCAGAAAGATCGCATCCGTCTGAAATGCTTGCCAATCACTTGTGATAACCAATGCTACAAAAATATTATTTGCGGCGTGGTAACCTAAGGTTAGCTCAATACCATCGTCAAAAAGCACAACCAAGCTCAGAAATATTCCTGCCATGATATAATAAATGACCAAATGAAAACCTATCGCAGCAATTTCCGGATTACCCAAATGAATAAGACCGAACATAATTCCAGAAATCAACGCTGCATGTCCATTGTGACCCAGTCTTAATTTTAATCCTTGCATGAGGTAACTACGAAACAATAATTCCTCCGCCGCGATTTGAATTGGAATTAATAACAATACTAAAAACGCCATTGGCACAAATTTCTTCCAATCAAAAATAAGTTGCAGCCCATCGTTTGAGGCTAATCGGATGATTAGGGAAACGAGAAGAAAAAGTGTCATCACACCAAAACTAAAAAACACTCGCCTCCAATCAAAAGCAGCTCTATTTGTGAAAATACTTCGAATACTGCGCTTGTGAATATACCTTACAGCCAAAATAATTAATGAAAAAACTACAACGAAAGGAAAAAGAATAAATACAAAGAAACCTTTTATGCCTAGAAGATTTCGAACTTGTGTAAGATCAGATAATTCTTCCTGAGGAAAAAATGGAACTAAAGTTAGAAATTCAATAAATGGACTTACGAAATAACCGAAAATGATCAGTCCAACTGCCGCTAAAAAAGATGCTGCAGATGTATTTCCTGTGGAGGATAAATCTGTGAACCTTTTCATGAGAACATATCACGCATTCTTCCAAAAAATCCTTTGCTTTTTGCTTCTGTACCCGGAGTGAAATTTTCACTGTTTTTCATTTTTTCCATCCACTCGCGTTCTTCCTTAGTGATCGTATTGGGTGTATAGACATTAATATGAACAAATAAATCTCCTGAAGCATAGCCTTGAACGCTTGGCAAACCCTTTCCTCTGAGGCGCAATACTTTACCGCTTTGTGTTCCCGGTTCAATTTTTATTTTTGCCTTACCATTTACTGTAGGAATTTCGATAGATTCTCCCATGACCACATCCGCAAAATTTACTACGGCATCGAAATGAAGGTGCTCTCCCTCACGACGTAATTCTTCGTGCTCAATTTCCTCAATTACTACGATTAAATCTCCCGCTACACCATTAAAGGGCCCTGCATTTCCTTTTCCTCTAACACTTAATTGCATTCCCTCTTCCACTCCTGCCGGGATTTCAACCTCAATAACATCCTCTTGTCTCTTTAAGCCTTGGGCATCGGCATCTGAAGGTTTTTTATCTATTACCTTTCCCGAACCTTGGCAAGTATGACATGTCGATTGAGTTTGCATTGCTCCAATAAATGTTTGAGTCACGCGAGTGATTCTTCCTGTTCCGTTGCAAGTTTGGCAGGTTTTATAAGATACCCCCTCTGCATTCACGAGTTTATTTACTTTTATTTTCTTTTTTACACCGTTTGCAATTTCTTCAAGTGTTAACTTCATTTTGACACGTAAATT
>VGMK01000133.1 GCA_016866375.1 Bacteroidota bacterium | reverse complement strand
GGAACAAAACAAATTGAAACACCTAGAATTGAATCCTCTTCGTAGGCGTTGTAACCTATAGCTAGTCTTGATTGGGAACCAGTTGGGCCGAATGCAGCTTCCGCTGAGCCGTCGTCATAACTGTAATAATTGTAAAATGACTGATAAAACAAAATAGAATCGTTCGCACCAAAATTTGGAAACTGAGCAGATGCTGAAGATTTTATCTCAAAAACTTGCTGATTACCCGGTTTTGCTTTGTCAAATTCGTAACCCGTCATTAGGTTATGAAAAGATTGATGTGTGGTTCGAGGTTGGAAATTAATACTCCCCTCAGCTAAGGTTTGTCCCGGTAATTCGTATGACCCTTCGACAGCTCCATTGTAAGAAACATTTACTTGGCCATCTTGGTAATTTTCGGGTAATGGACTACCGTTATGTAATTTCACCTCAAGAGAGTCCGTCATTCTATTTTCGTCAGAATTTTGATAGTGATCCCAAGGAACCGAGGTATATTTATCTAATAATGAAGTAATGGGGTATGAGAATGCAAAATCTTTAAACAAGGTGTCTGCTGCAAATGATAAACGCCTCAAATGAACATAGTCAATATGAAAATGATCCAAAGCACCGGCTAATGATCCGTAATTTCTAAAGCGAAACTTGAAACCATTTGTAAAATATTCTGAATCCAAAACAGGAATGGTTACTGCTTTGAACGGATGAGTTGGGGAACCCTCAACAGACCAAACGCGCTCCCAATTTGAATCATTTGCTTGATAAAATTCCACTATGAGGCTATCACCATTTTCGGGCTCATCACCGAATCCTTGAGGCTGATACAAAAAACTAAGATAAATTGAATCAGAAGCGCCGAAAGTGGATAAGTCGATAGTTTTTGACGTAAGTGCATCGGCGTAATTAGGCGAAATGGAGCCATATTGATAGGGATTGCCATTTTCATCCAATCCATCGAACGTTGCAACACCCACGGACCGAGGGTCAATGGCGAATCGATGATTCCAATAAACCGATTCATCCAACCAATACTTGCTCGGATCGGAAACAGTTTGAAAAAAAACACGTGCGCTGTCTTGAATATATTGTGGATTGGTTAACCATACCGTATCTGTTGTATTGATATTGATACCATTTATTGTGTCATACAAATAATATGGGGGATATAAAGACAATTGTTCGTATTGAACCGGAAAGTATTCAAGGTCTGCGACTTTAACACTTGTAGGGTTAAAGATTTCATCCTCAAATTGATTCGTCGAGAAATCGAATGTTCGCTTAAAGGTTTGTTGATTTGTATATTGAACATCGGCTGAAAGAGGGAGCGAAGTCACTGGGTTTGACAAATAATAAAATAACTCACTCGTGATACTGGGATCTTCGTAGTCTTCAAAATATTGTTGGAATTTATTTGAAGAAAAATCATCAAACAACGGTAATTGTAAGGTATCCGTTGAAAAAACAAACATACTATCAATCGTTGCTCCCATTTGCTTTATAACATCGCGCTGAAGACTCGGATTTGATGACAATGGCCCATACTCCAATTGCTGGGCTAAACCCGGTTGATAAAATGTACTCATTAACAACGTGATAAAACTAATTATCTTCCGGTCGAATAACATCATTATTTGGATCAACAACTTCAATCGTAATTGTTATTTGTGTTGCTTTAAAAATTGTTCCTCCTTCATAAAATTCGGGGGTTTGTCTCGTAACGGGTGTGCTCGTTGAGTCCTGGTTATTTGCGCAATTTACGCAATTAATTACAACATTCTCAATTCCCAGGTCGTCCAACACAGTTAAAGCGTCTCCGAGATATAGCCCAACCAAATTAGGAACTGGTATCTCTTCACCCTGATCGTTTTGACCAACGATCAATGTTATTTTGGTGCCAATCGGAACCATAGTACCTTCTTTAATTTGAATAAGATTGTACAGTTGATCCAATACTGATCCATTTGCCTCGGTGGTAGGTCGGTATTGAATATTAGACTCCAAACCTCTTCGTAACAATATGTCCTGTGCAAATTGAACTTGTTTATTTATGAGGCTGGGCATAGGCACTAATTCGGTTTTTTTGGACAGCCTCAAACCTATGCAACGACCCGTTTTGACAAATACACCAGAACTAACCGTAGGCTCAACTACTTGCTCTAACACGGTTCCAACAGGTAACTCCGGTTTGTAAATACTATCTAAAATTTGATAGTTCAATCCCAACTCCTCTAATTTAGCTTTTGCCTCGTCAACATGCAGGTTAATTAGTGTGGGAACTGGGATTTTTTCACCATGATTCGTGCTAACATCTAGATATACTAGAGTGACGAATATGGCAGTCAAATAAAAGAGAATCACAAGTCCAATTTGCTTTACGAAGAATTTTGATAGTACGAACTGTTTTATTTTATCCCACATCTTAACCCACAAATATAATTAAATTTAAAAGTTAGGAGTTAATGAGTGAGAGGTAAAGAAATCCTCAATATACTCAACAGCTTCATCGATTGAATCAACAATTTTAAAAAGGTTCAAATCGTCTCCAGAAATGTTTCGTTCAACGTTCAACATGATATTTTCTATCCACTGCATTAACCCACTCCAATATTCTTTTCCTACGAAAACAACAGGCCTTCTTTTTATTTTTTTTGTTTGAATCAATGTAAGTGCCTCGAAAGCCTCATCCAACGTTCCAAACCCCCCCGGCATTATGACAAAAGCCTGAGAGTACTTGACAAAAATCACTTTTCGCACAAAGAAGTAATTGAATTCTAAATTGTGCTCTTGATCAATAAATGGATTATAGTTTTGCTCGAAAGGTAAATCTATATTCAAACCTACAGAGGCTGTTTTGCCATTTTTTGCACCCTTATTCGCAGCCTCCATGATACCGGGACCACCGCCAGAAATTATTCCATAACCCTTAGCCGCTAGTTTTTCTGCCATTTCGACGGCTTGTTGATAAAATGGATTATCTTCTTTCGTGCGCGCTGATCCAAAAATGGATACACATGGACCAATTTTAGCCATCCGGTCATAAGCTTCGACGAATTCTGACATGATTTTAAAAATTGACCAGCTGTCATTGCTCTTAATATCATTCCAATCTTTTCTTGCGTGTTCCATAACTTTATTTATTCAAATATACACAACCTTTACAGAGTCGATCCGAGAGCGTAGAAATAATAGTTAACTTCGAAACGTGAATTATAAAAAAATAGTATCAAGCCTACTCATTTTATTTTCTTTCATTGAAATCAACGCTTCAAAACCAGCGATCTTAACGGACTCCATTCGGTCTAATAAAAAAAAGATTGCAACGAGCATTTCTTTAACGACTGCCGCTGTCAGTAGTCAAGTAGTTTTATATTCTTTTTGGTATAAGCCATATAACTCTGGTAAATTTCATTTTATAAATGATTGGAATGAATGGCGCAATATGGATAAGTTAGGACACGCCTATTCGGCATATCATCTCTCCTCCTCTACTTACGATTTACTTCGATGGTCAGGATATTCTTCTCACAAAAGTTTAATTTTTGCATCCTCAACTTCGTTTCTCTATCAGGGGTGTATCGAAATAATGGATGGATACAGTGACGGTTGGGGTTTTTCAGCATCAGATATCCTCTTTAATTTACTCGGTTCGGGGATTTTCATTCTTCAAAATAAACTTGATAAATCCGTGGTTGCGCCAAAATTTTCGTATTTTCCGAGTGCTTATGCAAAATTACGGCCCGAGGCTCTAGGAAATTCAAATGTTTCCCGGGTATTAAAAGATTACAACGCCCAAACTTATTGGTTAGGAATTCGCCCAAATGCACTGATCCCCTCTTTTAAAGCAAAGTGGTTTCTATTTTCCATCGGATTCAGTATAAACGAGCATTTGGTGGGCGATCAATTCAGTACAACCCATCATGGTGAATCGTATAATTCCTACTCTCAACTTCTTTTTTCGCTGGATATTGATGCGCGATCAATACCAATTCGAAATAAGTTTGTAAAAAAATTACTGGTCCCCTTGAATTACATAAAAATACCCTTCCCCACATTGGCATTTGAAAAGGGAAAGGTCAGGTTCTATCCTTTATATTTTTAATATGGATTTACTAGAATTCGGTCCTTACCATCAAAATAAGGTGCTTGGACGGAAATGACTACCAAAGGTTTTCTGCTCAACACTTTTTCAACAGAATGAATAGTACGTTTTGGAATTGTTAGGTGCATTCCTTTTTTTATAAAGATAATCTTATCGTCCATGCGCATCTCCGCTCTTCCTTGTAAAACAAAAATATTCTCTGTATGAAATTCGTGATAATGAGGAGCAACACGCTCTGGTATTGTTATCCGAAAGGAAGATTGCAACGAATCATGAAAACAGGCGATGATTTCATTTTGTGTAGATTTCCTTTTTGGTAACTTTTCAGTACTACACAACATTTTTTGAGCGTACGAAGCCTGAATGCATAAAAACAACAAAACTGTACATTTCTTCTTCACAAACGCTGTGGTGTGAAATTCACTTCAAATAACGTGGGCCAATATTTACCTGTGAGATAAAACGTTCTCGAACTTTTTTTATGTGCGATACCATTCAAAACTTTATCAAGACTTATGGATGGGATCATTTTCACCAGGCTGTAACAATTGATTATCTCCCTAACCCTTCCGGAAGAGGGTTCTATAGACACCAAAATTTTATCTTGCCAAATATTCGCATAAATCAAGCCGTTGGCATATTCTAATTCATTCAGGTTTGAAACGCTACTCGTATGTGTCGACACTTGTATGGTTTTCACTATTTTGAAGGTCTTGGGGTCGCGAAATGTCAGTGTCGATGTACCGTTTGACATGATAAGGTATTGACCATCGTTGCAAAGCCCCCAACCTTCGCCCTCGTATTTAAATTCTGCTTCTTTTTTTAGCGTAGTTTTATCGTACACAAAGCAGGTTTGCTGTTGCCAAGTTAACTGGTATAATTTTCCATTTAAAATGGTTATACCCTCTCCAAAATTTGGTATTGGAGCTGCCGTTTTTGATGTATGGGTACCCGTTTTTAAATCTACCTTTGCCACAAGTGTAGCTCCGTTTGAGTTAGGATCACCCGTTCCCTCATACAATTGATCCCCATCAAATTCTAGTCCCTGTGTGAAACTCGTCTCTAAATGGGGATATGAAGTCAATACTTTGGGCTCTAGCATAGTAAACGGAACATCTGATAGCACTTCAATAGTAACAATTTGGTCATAGAAGCTGCCATCTGATTTCTTTCCTGTAAATTTAACATCGTGTTTGCCGACGCCTGATTCCTTCGTGTTAAAACTTAGAACCAAATTTCCACCTGGAGTTTTCCAAAACTTGAGTGTATCATTTACTTGAAGTGCTAAGAGTTCTGATAATGATTCATTTAACTGGATCTTAATTGGAATTTCTTTTCCATAGACTCCTCGTAAAGCCGTCTCGTTTGAAACCACAAATGGAAGAGATTGCTCATCAGAATTTTTTTCACCATCCGTACAAGCACCAAACAAAAGTGCTGAAAAAAGTAATGAATAGGTATGAAGTGAATTTAATTTACGCATAAGTTTTCTATTTCTTTCCAATCCATTGAAACATGAGAAGCATGGTATATTACTTCCTTATTTCGAATCAAAATAACTTGTGGGGACTGATGTGTAACACCCGTTAATTCTGCAATATAATTTGATACGTCTCTATAAGCAATTAGATCCAAGAAGTTAGCTGAAAGATTTTCAATAGGTAAATGATCTTCTGCTCGACGCAATGCCATACTTGAAATACTGCATCGCGTCGAATGTTTAAATATCAATTGAGCAGTAGTCATGCTATCATCTAACAATGTATCAACTTGTCCGGAATTTTCTATTTCAACCCACTTCATCTTCC
>VGMK01000132.1 GCA_016866375.1 Bacteroidota bacterium | reverse complement strand
ATTTGTCGAAACCAAGTTATACCGTTACAACCCTTGCGTACCTCATTGAGAAATATCCACAACATGAATTTGGATTAATTATGGGAGAGGATAACCTACGTACAATTCACAAATGGTATAATTACGAGAAGCTTTTGGCAGCTCATCAAATTTATGTCTACCCTCGAGTGCTCACTAAACAAGAAGAGGCGGAAATAGAATCTATTGCGTGCCAAGCTCCGCAGGATTTTTACAAACACGCCAACGTGCATTTTTATGAGGACGCCCCTGTTATGAAAGTTTCCTCGAGCTTTATTCGGCAGGCTATCAAAGATAAAAAGGATGTTAGATACCTATTAACTGAACCTGTGTACAAATATATTGACGAAATGAATTTTTATAAATGAGGGATATTAATGGAGTTATTAAGAAATTTTAATATTAGCCTTTAATGATTAATAAAAACGGTAAAACTTCTTTGAATATAAAGTGTTTAGTCTAAATGAAAGAAACGCTTGTAATCGGTGCGGGTTGGTTAGGACGGCAACTTATTGAAATTCTTACCGAAAATGGGCATATTGTTTCTGTATCGTCGAGATCTCCCGAAAAGTTGGACACTTTCTCCCGTGTAGAAGAAAAAATTTTGGTTTCCATTAAAGGGGGCAAATATTTATTTTCGAAAGATATTTCTCACTTCAATCAAGTGATTATTTGCCTGCCTCCAATAGACAATTACCCGGATGTCATTCAATCTGTTTTAAGTAGTATTTCAAAGGATGCAAACCTCATATTCATGAGTTCTATTGGGCTATATGAGAAAATTCCAGGTAATTTAGATGAAGAAGCGCAGATACAAGAGGCGCATATTTTGTGGCGTGCTGAAAAATTAATAATGCAGCGATCATCCTATGTGATTCTTCGACTGGGAGGTTTAATAGGGCCGGGTCGCCACCCAGTTACTCACATGCTTAATAAAATAGATTTAGCGGGGGGTAATCAGTTAGTCAACTTGATTCATTCATGGGATATTTGTTCTCTGATCCTTCTTTTACAAGAAAAGAATATTATGCGAGTAACATATAACCTTGTTTTTCCGTTTCACCCATCGCGGGCAGAATATTATAGTAAAGCAGCCGAAGAACTTTATGGTAAAAAGTTGTTGTTTAAAAGTGAGCCATTTGAAAATAGACGAGTGGATGGTTCAAAAATTGTAGAAGATTTAAACTTTTGTTATGCAACTCAACCAGATAACTGGCAATCAATTAAACAAAAAGAACAACATTAGAGCTAATTTTACGTCTACAAGATACATATGAGGATTTTATTTGGGTTTTTAGTTCTGTTTTCTGTGGGTATCTCCCGGTCCTCTCATATTATTGGTGGAGATATTTACTACGATTACATTGGTAATAACCAATATCGTTTTTTCATTACACTTTATCGAGATTGTTTTTCAACAGGTGCTGAATATGACAACCCACTTAAACTGACGGTCTATAATGCTTCAGGAAATTTGGTCGAAGACTTAAGTGTTCCCTTTCCCGGGAGTGTAACCCTTCCACTCATCTTTACTAATCCTTGTGCAACTCCGCCAAATAACATCTGTGTAGAGCGAGCGATTTACACCATTGTAGTTAATTTGCCACCCATCCCCGGAGGATATACAATTAGCTATCAGCGCTGTTGTCGGGGTCCCAACATTTCAAACTTAGTTAATCCGGATGATACTGGTTTAACCCTTACCACGAAAGTCCCCGGTTCAGAGACTGGTTTTGCCCAAAACAGCAGCCCTCGATTTACCAACTATCCACCCATTCTTTTGTGTAATAATGACGAATTAATTTTTAATCACTCTGCAACGGATCCTGATGGAGATGTTCTTCAATACTCACTAGTAACCCCCTTTAATGGGGCCTCGTCGGTTGATCCCGCTCCAAATCAAGCCCCACCTCCGCCTTATTTTCCAGTGCAATGGATTGGACCTTTCAATGCTCAAGCCCCTCTAGGTCCTGGTTCTAGTACCGTAATCGACCAAAATACGGGGATTTTGACTGTAAATCCCAGCATAATTGGGCTTTTTGTAGTTGGAGTAATGGTTCAAGAATATAGAAACGGAGTATTAATCGGACAAACAGTACGTGACTTCTTATTTAAAGTTTTCGATTGTAACATAACACTTCAGGCAATCCTCCCTGATCAGGAAGAGTTAGGAACCTTTGTTTCCTTTTGTCAAGGGTTAACCGTTCAATTTGAAAATAATTCTTTCGGTGGTTCTAGTTACGCCTGGGATTTTGGAGTTGGTGCTACAAATTCCGATGTAAGTAATGCCTTTGAACCAGTATTTACATATCCCGCTCCGGGTACCTATTCGGCGCAATTAATAGTTAACCCTGGTCAAGCCTGCACGGATACTACATTGATGCAAATAACAGTAAATAATCCATTTTCACTTTCTTGGAGTAGCCAAGATTCTTTGTGTATTCTAGAAAATTCCTTTGATTTTATCGGGCAAACAAGTAATTCTTCCGCTGTTTTCTCATGGGATTTTCCACAGGAGTCGTCGGTGCCGACATCCTCAAGCTTAGTGGTGAATGACGTTGCTTTTTCAACACCAGGATTCCACACCATAACTATTAATGGAAGCGATGGAGATTGCGCAATAAGTTTCACCGATTCTATATTTATTTTTGATGTTCCCACCAGTAGCTTTACTGTCCCTGATAATGAGCAATGCTTGGGATTGAATATACCGTTTGAAAATAACAGTCAAAATGCGCTGTCTTATTTGTGGGACTTCGGAGAAGACAACAGTCCTTCAGACCAATCGACAGAATTTGAACCCATTCACGCATACACAAATCAGGGTGATTTTTTTGTTCAGTTGATTGCGAGTTCAATACCGGGTTGTTCTGATACTAGTACCACACAAGTGTCGGTCTTGAATCCTTTAATCATGGCAATAAGTCACGACGATTCTTTATGTATCTCGGAGCTATTTAATTTTCAGTCAACAATTTCGGGGCCCACAAATTACACGTTGGAATGGATTTTTGGGCCTGATGCTACACCAAGTTCTGCAACAACAGAGGATGTTCAAAATGTTCAGTTCAGTGATTTTGGTTTACACCCTATAATGCTCATCGGGCGTTACGATGTGTGTACAGATACGGTATTTTCAGTGGTTAAGGTTTTTGCGGAGCCATCCATTGATTTTGCCTATTTAAACACGTTGCAGTGCGCTCCTTCAATCGCAGCATTTGTTAATCAAAGTTTTAGTGACGGCCCGGCCACTTATACTTGGGATTTTGGCGATGGATCTACATCTGAATTATTCAGTCCGAGCCATTTATATACTGACGTTGGAAGCTACAGTGTCGGACTTACCATGATTACTTCCTCTGGTTGTATTGATACACTTTATATGTTGCAACAAGATTTGGTAGTGGTTCATCCAAAACCAATTGCGGGATTTACAGTTTCCCCACAGCTTACAGATATCTGCAATTCGGAAATCAGTTTTTTTGATCAATCTCAAGGAGCAAATCAATATGTATATTTTTTTGATAACGGATATGTTTCCTCGCAAGCTAATTTCACACATTCTTATGTAAGTGCTGGAACGGATAATCCGCTTCAAATTGTTACCAATCAATTTGGTTGTTCAGACTCTGCCCAATGTAACGTAATGATTGAGCCTTTTGCGATTTACGCGCCGAATACATTTATTCCGGATGGCAATGAACGCAATGACACCTTTATTCCGGTCACAAGTTTTGAAATAAGTGGTTGGCAACTTTCTATTTACAATAAATGGGGTGAGCAAATTTTTTATTCCGACGAACAGCAGCTTGGATGGGACGGTACTTATGACGGAAAAATTTGCCCCGACGGGACGTATGTTTGGACATTGAAATACAAAGGATGTGACTCTCCCTATGAATGGAAGTTAATACAGGGCTTTGTGAGTCTGTTGAGGTAATAGAATCATTTCTTACGCAGCACGAAATTCTGCCCAAGGTAAATTTTTCGAACCTGTTCATCTGCTGCTAAATCGTCTGCTGTTCCTGATTTTAAAATATTTCCTTCAAATAATAAGTAGGCTCGGTCAGTTATTGAAAGTGTTTCATGCACATTATGGTCTGTTATAAGAATACCAATATTTCTTTTTTTGAGTTCCCAGACTATACTCTGTATATCTTCAACTGCTATTGGATCTACTCCTGCAAAGGGCTCGTCAAGAAGAACGAATTTTGGATCAGTAGATAATGCCCTTGCTATTTCGGTTCTTCTCTTTTCTCCTCCAGATAACCTATTACCTAAATTTTTTCTCACATGTTGTAAACTAAATTCATCCAGCAATTGCTCCAATTTCTTATGGCGTGCGATTTTATCGAGATTAGTCATTTCTAAAATAGCCATAATGTTGTCTTCAACACTTAGTTTCCGAAAAACGGAGATTTCCTGCGGCAAATAACCAATTCCCATTTGAGCTCTCTTGTACATGGGAAGTTTGGTAATATCAGTTTCTCCCAGATATACTTTGCCTTTGTCAGGTTTTACAAGGCCAACAATCATATAAAAAGAGGTTGTTTTTCCTGCTCCGTTTGGTCCCAGAAGCCCAACAATTTCTCCCTGATTTACCTCAAATGATACATTTTGAACAACGGTACGTCCGTTGTATGTTTTTTCAATGTTCTGTGTGTAGAGTTTCACTCAACGAAATTATTAAAAATAGACTTCCAATTGAAATAATATTCTTACTGTCATTTCATTTTTAATTTTCATGCTGGTTGGAAGTAAAAAGTTAATATCTGAAGACCAACTCATAACCGTTAGGCATGACTTGATGTTTCAGAGAAACTAAACCATCCATTGGAAAAAAATCGCAAACTAAGCTTCGGCATTTTTATTTTCCTCCTCCCGTTTTTTTTCTGCGCGAACAGCTACTAGAATACTTATTTCATACAAAATATATATCGGAATTGTGACAATGATCTGTGAAATCACGTCCGGTGGCGTAATGATGGCTGCAAGAATTAAAATAACAACAAGCGCATGCTTTCTATATTTCTTAAGAAAGTCGCTTCTAAATAACCCAATCCTCGTAAGGAAATAACTCACTACCGGAAGCAAAAAGAACAACCCACAATAAAATGTAGTGGAAAGTATCATACTCATGTATGAATTGATGGTAAAATTATTTTCAATTTGATCGCTGATTGTGAAAGAGCCAAAAAATTGAACACTCAGGGGTGCCACAACGAAATAGCCAAAAAGAATGCCCGAAAAAAACAATAAACTGATGTAAAATACAATTCCTCTAATATTATTCTTCTCATTTACTTTTAATCCCGGTTCGATAAATTTCCATAATTGGTAAACAATAAAAGGAAATGCACCAACTACGCCTCCTAAAATACTCAACATCATTGCGTAGGAAAACTGACCCGAAACGGTTGTACTTTGCATTTTTACTGGGACGTCTTCAACACAAACACCGAGAATGTTGCAGAAAATTCGGAAGGTTATGAAATCAGACTTAAGCATGGAAAGGAATAGATAGTCCATAATGTACTCTTGAACAAACCAGATAGCTATGCCGACGACAAGAATAGCTGCAGCACAACGCACCAATCTCCACCGTAATTCCTCTAGATGGCCTAAAAATGACATGTTGCTTTTCTCAGACATGAAGACAAAGTTAAGGATTACTTATGGTGAAATACCTAATTTATTTTAAACCGTAAATTGATTACGATCATCTTTTCGACCTTTGAGACTTACTAAAAAGTTATGAAATATATTGTAAAAAAAATCCACTTTAACTCCTTTCAAGAAAAGATCATATTGGAGACAGAGGCAAACACAGGCAGTTTTTCATTTGAAACAAGGGTTGAATTACCTATTGAAGCGCTAAACAGACTCGTTAATAATTTCCAGCAGAGCTTGCCTTCGCTCAGTTTTTACGATTATT
>VGMK01000131.1 GCA_016866375.1 Bacteroidota bacterium | reverse complement strand
ATTTCTTTGAATGATATAAATCAAGTGGCTCTCGCTTTATTTCTATTGTTTGGCTTTCAATCCTTATTTTCTTTTTTAAGGGTTGTCTTATTTAATAACGTAACTGAAAACGCTCTCAGGGATTTAAGAAATGATGCTTTCCAACGATTAATTTATATGCCCATTGATTTCTTTAACGAAAATAAAGTGGGTGAGCTCTCCAGCAGAATTTCTAGCGATATAACGCAAATTCAAGAAACGTTACGAACAACAATAGCAGAGCTATTTCGCCAATTAATAATGATTTTTGGCGGTGTAATATTTTTACTTTTTATCAGCTGGAAACTTGCCCTCATAATGCTTGCAACCGTTCCCGTGATGGCTATCATTGCAGTTTTTTTTGGTCGCTACATTCGAAAATTAAGTAAAAAAGCCCAAGATTTTACGGCAGAATCGAATGGTATTATTGAAGAAGCACTCACAGGTATTTCTATAGTAAAAACATTTACCAATGAGTTTTTCATCTTATCCAAGTACAAAAAGGCAACCCAGGAAACGAGAGACCTGAATGTGAAAAGTGGAATTTGGCGAGGTTTATTTGTTTCATTCATAATCTTCTGTCTTTTTGGAGCAATAGTCTTTATCGTTTGGCAAGGTTTGTTGATGACACAGGGCAATAATCCCGAATTAAGTGCAGAAGGATTTTATCAATTTGTGCTATTTACCATCATGATGGGAGCATCGGTTGGTTCTCTTCCCGATCTATACGCGAGTTTTCAAAAAGCAGTTGGTTCAACAGAAAAATTGATGGAATTAATACAAAATGACACGGAAAGGGAGCAGTCACATGGTGTTAATAAACCCGTACTATCTGGAAGTATTGAAATGAAAGGGATTCAATTTTCCTATCCACAGCGACCCGAAATTACAGTAATTCAAAACCTATCGTTAAAGATCAAAGAAAATCAAACGGTAGCTTTGGTTGGGTCGAGTGGCGCAGGAAAAAGTACTTTATCGAATTTACTTTTGAGATTCTATCCTCTGCAAGGCGGTCAAATTGAGGTAAATGGAATACCAATTGAAGAAATTGAACTCCAATATTACAGGGAAAATATCGGGGTAGTACCTCAAGAGGTGATACTTTTTTCGGGTAACATCAGAGATAATATCCTATTTGGAAAACCTTCAGCCTCCGATGAAGAAGTAGTTTTTGCGGCCCAACAGGCAAATGCATGGGAGTTCATTTCCTCATTCCCTGGTGGACTTGATACACAGGTAGGGGACAGGGGGATTCAACTTTCAGGAGGCCAGAAGCAACGAATTGCCATTGCGCGAGCAATTCTTAAAAATCCAGCAATATTGATTTTGGACGAAGCGACCTCTGCACTTGATTCTGAATCTGAACGCCTGGTTCAAGAGGCTCTTGACACGCTCATGAAGGGAAGGACATGTATCGTTATAGCTCACCGGCTTTCTACAATTCGAAATGCTGACAACATATTTGTTTTACAGCGAGGGGAAATTATAGAATCTGGAAAGCATCAAGAACTGATTCGTAAGAAAGGAGTATATGCAGATTTCGTAGCCTTACAATCTATGAAAGAGTCTTAAAAAAATTTGAACGTGGAAATCGATAGACTTCGTTTAGTGAATTTTGGGAATCTTGAATTACTCGCGAAACAGGTCGTTGAGGGCTTTATTACTGGGCTTCACAAAAGCCCATTTCATGGGTTCTCTGTTGAATTTGCCGAACATCGCCTCTACAATAGCGGTGACTCAACCAGACATATTGACTGGAAACTCTACGGACGAACAGAAAAAATGTTCATCAAAAATTACGAGGAAGAAACCAATTTACGTTGTCAGGTGGTATTAGATATTTCGAGTTCCATGTATTTTCCGAAGGATGGGATTTCTAAGTTGGAATTTTCGATGTATTCAGCAGCGAGTTTAATTGAATTAATGAAAAGACAAAGAGATGCTGTTGGATTAAGCCTTTTTCACGATAGTCTCCCCTTGCATACGGCTGCGAAATCGAGTATAACGCATCACCGTTTTCTATATTCGGAGTTGGAGAAATATTTCCACAATTATGATGAAAAAAATAAACGAAATACGAATACCACACATGTTCTTCATGACATTGCAGAATTAACGCATAAGAGGAGTCTTGTGATTGTTTTTTCGGATTTTCTTGATGAGCCTGATAAAATAGATGAGTTGTTTCGTGGCTTACAACATTTACGTCATAATAAACACGAAGTAATTTTATTTCATGTCTTTGATAAAACTAAAGAATTTGACTTTGACCTCGACAATAGGCCATATAATCTCGTGGACATGGAAACTGGCGAAAAAATAACTGTTCAACCTGCAGAGATTAAAAAACATTACACAGAGGGTATTCAACAGTATTTTAAAGAGATTGAAATGCGCTGCGCTAGTTTTAGAATAGACTTTATGCCTGCTCCTGTAGGTGAAGGATATAATCAAATTTTGACAGAGTTTTTGATTAAGCGTCAAAAAATGAATTAAGATCTGTTGGCCATGACTTTCCCAACACGTTTATTCATGACAATAAAATATACCGGAGGAATCAAGGCCAGGATCATCATTCCGGGATAACCCGTTGGCATGGTCGGAGATTCTTCATTCGATTCAAGTAATTGATAGGGGCGGTCGGCTTTGTAGTGGTGGTCAGAGTGCCGGCTTAATTCGAAAAGAATGATTCGCCCAATGAGGTGATTTGAGTTCCACGAATGCCACCTTTTCACAGGTTCATAGCTGCCATTTTCCCTTCTTTTTCGCACCAATCCATAATGTTCAATATAATTTACAGTTTCCAATAATAATATACCAACTCCAGCTACCCATAGATAGGCTGTAAATGCTTTTTGACCAAATAAACTGTAAATGATCAACAACCAAATAAGACTCAGAACAGTGTAAATAATCATTTTATTTCGAAAACTAAAGAATGATTTTTTCATGATTTTCATTCGACTTGCCTCGATTTGCCACGCTTGAAAATAACTACCAAAGTGCGACCGTATCCAAAAAAGATAAAGGATTTCATTCTTACGCGCCGTAGCAGGGTCCTTACGTGTTCCAACATTTGTATGATGTCCCCGATTGTGGTAAGGTAAAAAATGATTTTCCAAGGATGTAAATAGAAGAGCTTCACCAATGAGTTGTTCCCACCTATTTTTCCGATGACCAAGTTCATGTCCCAAGTTAATACCAATAATGCCGCACATCGTTGCCATCCCACCGATACGACCTGAGATTTCAAGGGGATCTTGCCAATTCCCAACATTGAAAAGAAAATATAACAGAAAAAACCACTGAATGGGTAGCATGCAATAAAGCAAAAAGTCGTAGTATTTATCTTTTTCTGCCAGAATCCTCTCCTCCGTATTTAAATTGACTTCATTCGGTTTTAAGACTATTTCTAAGAGGGGAATTATGGCAAAATAGAGAAAAGTTGGCAGAAAAGAAAGTATCCCTGAGGCATGAAAACTAATCCATACACTTAGAGGCAAGGAGAAAATCGAAAGGTACTTTAGTTTTTTCATAAGGTAAACTTTGACAAATATACAAATTCATAGAGCTTTATCTACACTCGTTTTTGTTCCGAGTTTCTTCGTTTATTTTGTCGTACCTTTGCACTTCTTTATGGCACACAAGTCAGGATTTGTAAATATTGTAGGTAGTCCAAATGTTGGAAAATCAACCCTAATGAACCAATTGGTCGGGGAAAAGTTATCCATTGTAACATCTAAGGCACAAACTACTCGGCATCGAATTTTAGGAATTGTAAACGATGAAGATTACCAAATCGTATTCTCTGATACCCCGGGTGTGGTGAATGCGGCATATAAACTTCATGAAGCGATGATGGAATATGTAAATGCCTCCTTGAAAGATGCAGATGTATTGCTTTTTATCACCGATACGTTAGAATCTGAAATGAATCATAAAGAAACATTGGATAAAATAAAAAAACTGAAAGTCCCTGTTTTATGTCTAATCAACAAAATCGATTTATCAAATCAGGAAAAACTGACTGAACGCGTTGAATATTGGCAAGAGCAATTGCCAAACGCCCTCATTTACCCTATTTCAGCATTACATAAATTCAATATTGATCATGTTTGGAATAAAATTTTAGCCTTAATACCTGAAAACCCTCCCTATTACGATAAGGAAGAAATTTCCGATCGACCGATGCGATTTTTTGTTTCGGAAATTATCCGTGAAAAAATATTTTTGCATTGTCAAAAGGAAATTCCATACAGTTGTCAGGTAGAGATAGAGGAATACAAAGAAGAAGAAGCTATTGTACGAATTAGAGCTTTAATTATTGTTGAAAGAGATTCTCAACGAGGCATTATCATAGGCAGGGGAGGTGACATGTTGAAAAGAATTGGCCGTGAAGCGCGCATTGAAATGGAAAAATTCATCGGTCAAAAAGTTTACTTGGAGAACTACGTGAAAGTTGACAAAGACTGGCGTTCGACGGATGCAAAATTAAAAAAATACGGATATTAAGGGATGAGTAATATAGTTGCCATAGTCGGGAGACCGAATGTCGGGAAGTCCACGCTTTTCAATCGCTTAACAGAATCGCGAGATGCTATAGTTAAGGAAATAAGTGGTGTTACGCGCGATAGACTTTATGGGAAGGGAGAATGGAACGGATATCAGTTTTCAGTAATTGATACTGGTGGTTATGCTACAACAAAAGAGGATATTTTTGAAGGTGAAATTCGAAAGCAAGTTGAAATTGCCATTCAGGAAGCATCGGTTATAATTTTTATGGTTGACGTAATGACTGGAATTGTTGAGATGGATGAGATTGTTGCACAATTATTAAGAAAGAGCAATAAGGTCGTATTTATAGCCGCCAACAAAGTGGATAATAATGAAAGAATAGGATTGTCTTCTGAGTTTTATGCCTTTGGACTTGGAGATGTTTTTGATTTATCCGCAACAAATGGAAGCGGAACAGGTGACTTGCTAGATGCAATTGTGGAATATTTCAATAAAGAAGATGATTCTGTTCGGGAAGAAGATTCATTACCGAGAATTGCGATAGTGGGTAGACCAAATGTTGGAAAATCATCGATGGTAAATGCCTTAACCGGTCAAGAAAGAAATATTGTAACCGATATATCCGGTACAACGCGGGATTCTATTCACACGCGCTACAAGGCTTATGGATTTGATTTCTTATTAATTGACACAGCAGGTATTCGAAAAAAAGCAAAAGTAACAGAGGATATAGAATATTATTCAGTTTTACGATCTGTGAGAACAATTGAAAATTCCGATGTTTGTTTATTCATGATTGACGCAGCTGAAGGAATTCAAAAACAGGATTTATCTATTTACTACATCATCGAAAAGAATTCCAAAGGTGTTGTGGTGATAGTAAATAAATGGGATTTGGTGGAGAAGGATCAAAATACCATGTTAAAATTTGAGGAGGAGTTACGAAATCAGTTAGCTCCCTTTAACGATGTTCCCATTATTTTTACGTCTACACTTTCAAAGCAAAGAATTCACAAAGCTTTAGAAAAATCTATGGAAGTTTTTGGCAATAGGGTAAGAAAAATTCCAACAAAAGAACTTAACGATGTGATGCTCGATGTTATCAATACGACACCCCCGCCTGCAATGAAAGGAAAATATATCCGAATTAAATTCGTTCAAATGCTTCCAACACATGCGCCAACCTTTGCTTTTTATTGCAATCTCCCGCAATATATCCCCGATTCTTACAAACGATTTTTAGAAAACAGGTTAAGGGAAAAATTCAATTTTGAGGGCGTTCCTCTGAAGTTATTTTTCAGGAAGAAATAATCAGTAAAACACCTGAAGTATGAGACTGCCATGGTTTTGTAACCCGATCGGAGCAGTGCTATTTCCACCCGCATAAAAATTGCTAAAAGCATATTTACAAGACCTCACGTCAAATGTATAATTGCCGGGAG
>VGMK01000130.1 GCA_016866375.1 Bacteroidota bacterium | reverse complement strand
TCCCCGTGGATGAATCCGTCACCAACCTCAGTTAATTCGTTTAACAGAATACCATTTTCAGACAAGGCCACAGAACAAATTTTTGTGGCAGTTTCTATATGCAGAATGAGCGACATTAGTCGAACACCATTAATTTAAACCCAATACTATGAATGTTGACTATTTGGATGGATTCATCTTCTTTTAAGTATTTTCTCAACTTTGTTATAAAGACATCTAAACTTCTACCAACAAAATAATCATCCTGACCCCAAACACCATTTAATATTACCTCTCGTGGAATTACCTCATTTTTTAACTTAAACATTAATTTTAAAATCTGTGCCTCCTTTTTAGTAAGCGACTGTTCGCGATTTTCGTAGGTCAACAATAAATTTTCAGTATCAAAAAGAGTTTTACCAATCAAAATTAATTTATCCTCCTTTTTATCAATTGTCAAATTGACCCTTTTTAAAAGTGCCTTCAAGCGAAAACTCAGCTCCTCAATACTAAAAGGCTTTGTCAGATAATCATCACCGCCAGACTTATAACCCTCAGCCTTATCCTCCAATTGAGACTTTGCAGTTAGAAACAAGATTGGAATTTCATTATTTAACTTTCTCAAATCTTTGGCCAAAGTGAATCCATCTTTTTTTGGCATCATCACATCCAAAATACAGAGTTGATAGTTATCATCATTAAATCTTTTTAGGGCCTCATGCCCGTCATTACACAAAGTAACCGCGTAACCCTCCGATTTTAAATGATCAGATATCACAAAACCAAGGTTGATGTCATCCTCGGCAAGCAGCAGCTTAATTTTCATAAAACGAAATTAACAAAAAAAACCAAGGGCCATATAACTACACAACCCTTGGTTTAAACCTAACCTACTACTTCAAACGAAGATATTACCATTCACACATTGAAAATCTGAGGAAATTAAATTGTTATCCATAATTTATCAACACTTACTTTACATTATTACGCGAAAATTGTTATTTATGTTTATTCAAAGTCCTAATTAATTAACTTTACAACATGTTCAATATTCTTATTGCGGACGACGATGACGATATTCGAGAATTGGTCAAATATAACCTCGAAAAAGAAGGATATTGTGTTCAAATTGCTGTCGACGGTGTAGATTGTATTGAAAAAATCAGATTAAAAAAACCCGATTTAATTTTACTTGACGTTATGATGCCGGGAATGGACGGTATAGAAGTTTGCGAAAATATAAAGTCTGATGAATCACTAAATGATGTTTTAATTTGTTTTCTAACGGCAAGATCAGAAGACTACAGTCAAATCGCCGGCTTAGAGGCTGGTGGTGACGATTATGTTACCAAACCAATCAAACCAAAAGTCTTGTTGAGTAGAATCTCGGCGATTTTAAGGCGAAAAGAATTCAAACCCATTGTTGCTCCACCTATTTCAGAAGAACTTAAAATCAACAGAGAAAAATACTTAATCGAAAAAAATGGTCAAGAAATTCAATTACCTAGAAAGGAATTTGAACTTTTAGCACTATTAATGTCACGACCAAATTTCGTTTTCAAACGAGAAATTATCTTGGAAAAAGTTTGGGGAACCGATATCATTGTTGGTGATCGCACTATAGATGTTCACATCCGAAAATTAAGAGGTAAAATAGGGGAAGACAAGATAAACACGGTAAAAGGAATTGGTTACAAGTTTTGTGATTAGTTTGGAATAATTTTTGCTCCCCGAGGTATCGCCTAAATTATGAAAAAGCTCTTGATTTTCACCTTATGCATTTTTCTTTCGGAAAAATTTAATGCGCAAGTAAGTTTTAATGACGCATTTGAACCAATTCGATCAGAATTGACCTCTTGGGACCCCGTCCGAGGTGAATGGTTAGCCTCATCATTAAAAGCATATGCAAATCAAAAAGATATCCCTGATAGAACATTCCCAGAAGATTTTACCCCTTACGAAATGTTCGCATTATTACCTGAGAAAAATAGGAGGAATGTAAAGGATATACTTAGTCGTTCAGCTCCCTTACTCGCAACAACAGATCAATCGAGCTGGCATCAAATTCAATTATTAGCCAACCACAGTTTTTGTTCATGGATTCATGGAAGAAGCTACGGTGATCCACACCTTGTTTCTTTCGATAACGCAACATACTCTTTCCAGACGGTTGGGGAATTTATTTTAGCAAAATCAAAAAAACACGCATTTGAAATTCAAAGTAGACAACGCCCTCAGGGTGACAATTTCTCACTCAATTCTGCTGTCGCGATGAACGTTTGTGGGGATAGACTCTGCTTTTACGGAAATGAAAAGCCAGATGGAGAAACCGGCGCATTCAGGCTCAACGGTACACCAATTCAATTACAGGGAAGAACCTATTATTTACCTAAGGGAGGCGTAATACGTGTCGAAGGGAAAAATTACATCATCAATTGGCCAACCGGCGAACGCGTTGTGATGGATAAGCGAGGCCTCGGAAATAATATTTTCGTAAATGTATCAGTTTCTGTATTTTCATGCGATCAAGGTGCTTTTGAGGGATTGTTGGGAAATGCCAATGGTTTCCTAGATGATGATTTCAACCAACACAATTCTAGTCGCCAGGTCCCGGCTTACATGGCGTTTTCATCTTTTGGGAACCAAGCCATGCAAGGAATATCTCAAAATGCGGAGAGGGAATACCTTGCTTTTCTTGCTAAAGATTATGCCGATGATTGGCGCGTTAGCGATGAAAACTCGCTCTTTGACTATGGTTTTGGACAGAGTACCTTGAGCTTTACTGACCGCTCATTTCCTCGAGTTCATTTCACATTAGCTGATTTAACCCCAAATCAACAAGCGGCTGCTCGGCAACGTTGCATGGATATGGGCATTCCAAACAATGAGCTAGGTGGTTGTATGTTTGATTTTGGCCATTTAAACATAACGCCAAATCCGATGCCTATTCCGAGTAATCCGATAGCTGGTTCTGTTTTAACTAAGGTAGAACAGCCAAGATTAAATAACAATCAATTTTCATTTGCAGATGGAAAAGAAATTGGAAATGGTCAGCCTCAACCAATCGCCAAGCCCAACAGTGAATCGGATAAAAATCCGGCAATTCAATACCCAACAACCATGAAAGAACAGGATACACGGCCTGTTGAAGTTTCGCCGAAACCTAAGAACCCAATAAAAACACCCACTAAACCCCCTGCATCACCAAAACCAGTCTGGAAAAAACCCGTTGTAAAGCCTGCTGGAAAAGGCTGATCCTAGCTTTCTTAGAACTATTTTTTTTGCAGAATCTGTTGAACTTATGACTGTCAAGAGCATGCCGATTTTTTTTTGACGGCAATCCACTTGGCCGGGCATTTGACTCGAATAAACGACAATACAATTTCTTTTTCGATCAAGGAAAGAATAAGGTTGCATGCACTAGGGGACCAGCAATTTTAAAATTAAAACATCACTGCCAATGATTTTCATTTAAATTAAATAGCAATTTGTAATTTTGGGCTATGAAAAATTTAATAGCCTTATTTTCAATGCTGCTTTTAATTGTCAACGTAAGTGCGCAAAAGCCAAAATTGGTTGTTGGGATAGTTATCGACCAAATGTGTTATGAATACCTGTATCGCTATCAACCCAATTTTTCTAAGAATGGCTTTAATCGTTTTTTGAATCAAGGAGTTAATTACAGGAATACATTGTACAACTACGTTCCAACGTACACCGGACCTGGTCATGCATCAATTTATACGGGAACAACACCGAACAATCATGGGATAATAGGTAACGAATGGTATGACAAAAATAAACAACGCACGATCAATTGCGTGGCAGATGAAAACTACAAAAGCATTGGAACTGTCTCTTTGGAAGGAAATTGTTCGCCGAAAAATTTAAAAACATACACCATCACAGATCAATTGAAATTAACCTATCCAACTTCTAAAGTTTTTTCTTTCTCAATAAAAGATCGAGGCGCAATTCTGCCAGGGGGTCATTTGAGTGACGGTTCATTCTGGTACGACTACAGTTCCGGAAAATTCATAACCAGCAGCTTTTATACGGCTAAATTACCAGAATGGCTAGAAGAATTTAATTCTGTAAATAACGCAAGCACATATTTAAAGAAATGGGATCTTCTTCTCAATGAAACCATGTATGAATCTGCCGACGATTCTCCATATGAAGTAATTATCTCGGGAAAAGAAAAAGCTATTTTTCCGTACGATTTTCCATCAATAGAAAATAATATGTCCGTTTTTACGCTTTCACCTTTCGCAAATACGCTATTAACTGACGCCTCTATCTCAGCATTGGAAAACGAAAATTTAGGAAGAACAAAAGAATGTGATTTCTTGGCAATTTCCTACTCAACTCCTGATATTGCGGGTCATGCATTTGGACCTTATTCAAGAGAACTTGAAGACATGTATTACCGACTTGATAGGGAGATTGAGAGACTTATTGACAAGTTAGAAAAACAAGTTGGAAAAAAGAACCTTGTCGTCTTTTTGACTGCAGACCATGCGGTGGCTCCCGTTCCACAAATGCTAATCGATAAGAAATTACCGGGAGGATATATATACATGGACCAACTCCTGACATCACTTAAGGACACACTAAAAAAAGAATTAGGAATTACAGAAGAACTCATTTTAATTGAAGAAAATCAGAATTTCTACCTTGATCAACACAAAATAAAATCAGGGAACTTTCCGTTGGAGGAAATTACAAAAACCATGAAGAAATTTTTACTAGAATGGCCCGGAATTAAAGCAGTGTATACGAAAGAAGAGCTTATGCTCGAACAGGGTGTTGAAGATGAATGGAAAATAATGGTTAGGAAAGGATACGATTACAACCGCTCAGGCGATATCGTTTTTATTGTTGAGCCGGGATATTTACCAAAGAGGACAGACACTCCAAATGCACACAAAGGAACCTCACACGGATCCTCATTCAACTATGATGCGCATGTTCCGTTGTTATGGTACGGTAAAAATTGGAAAAAAAAGGAGGTATTTACCCCTTATGAGATTACGGATATTGCGCCGACACTGGTTCATTTACTTAATCTTCAGAGACCTGGTGCCATGACTGGGGTCCCATTGGAAGAATTATTAAAAAAATGAGCGACAGAGAATTTTTTCTTGCACATTTGGGGCAAACCAATGAACATCCATTTTTATTAGAAATTGAGCGTGCAGAGGGTTCCTACATATTTGACAAAAAAGGGAGACCATATTTAGATATGATTTCGGGAGTTGCTGTCAACAACGTTGGCCATCGCCATCCAAAAATAATCAGCGCCATACAAGAACAGATGAATAAACATCTTCACGTTATGGTTTATGGCGAATTTATTCAAGATGCTCAACTAAATTTGGCGAGAGCACTAAAAGAAGTTTTACCAGATAAATTATCCTGCGTGTATTCAGTTAATTCAGGTACAGAAGCTAACGAAGCTGCGATTAAATTAGCAAAACGATATACGGGAAGAACTGAAATCGTTTCTTTTCGAGGATCGTATCATGGAAGTACAAATGGATCCTTGAGTATTTCGGGCAACGAAACAAAAAAAATGGCCTACAGACCATTACTACCAGATGTGCGATTTTTAAGTTGGAACAACGAAAATGAATTAGTCAAAATTACAGCGAAAAGTGCTGGGGTGATTATTGAAACTATTCAAGGAGATGCTGGAGTAAGAATACCAACTGCATCCTTTATGAAGGCCTTAAGAAAGAAATGTGAGGAAGTTGGAGCGCTTTTAATTTTTGACGAAATTCAGTGTGGTATGGGCAGGACCGGTAAATTGTTCGCTTTTGAGCACTTTGATCTTGTTCCAGATGTCTTAATATTAGGAAAAGCTCTAGGAGGAGGTATGCCGATTGGAGCTTTAATTTCATCGCCAGAAGTGATGCGAGTTTTCACTCAAAATCCGATGCTTGGCCACATTACAACTTTTGGTGGGCACCCCGTAATTGCGGCGGCGGCAGCTGCAACAGTAGATGTGCTTTCTAATGATATTAATTATCACGAAGTTGAACGACTTGGTTTAAAACTGCAAAAAAGTATTTCCTCTTTACCGGGAATTTTGGAAAGCCGGAGGATTGGATTCATGTTTGCCTTTG
>VGMK01000129.1 GCA_016866375.1 Bacteroidota bacterium | reverse complement strand
TCCTGTTCTAAAGGGGGTAATAGAGTTTTCCTTGCTAAAATTTTCTTTTAGCAACTGCTGAAATTTTTCTTCATTCATAGTTTTACTCTTTTTCTAATAATGCAACCAGAATTTCTGCTAAAATTTCCAGTTGCGTGTCAATTTCCTGTTCCGTTTTTTCACCCTCGGTCAAAATTTTTTCCGGGGGTAAATTTTTCCCTCCCTCCATTGTTTCAATGAGTGGGTAGACCGACGGGGGCGCTCCGTATGGGTCTGCGGGTTTACAATGCGTCTGAGAACCTCAGTACGTATAAAAAGAACTTTTAGAGCCTAATGACTTCTGTCCGCTCAAAATATTTTAGTCGGCCGTCTCTTGACTTGATGATAATATCTCGAAACGTGCCTTTTTTAGTTAGTTTTCTGATTTCTCGGTCTAAGTCGTCAAAATTCATCGGTCTGGACAGATGTACTACCGGTCTGCCGTCTTTACTGGTCCTAATAGTAACTTCCTCTACATTATCTTCAGCAAATTGCTTTTTTAGAATCTGTACAGAACTCTCTGAAATTTTTTGACTGAGGTCGGGTTTGCTTGAAAAATATTCATGCGTCTTCGAAATTTCCATGATAATCGAGCGAATGTTGATTAACACAGAATTGGGCTTATTTAGGAGGTTGATCAGGTCCTCAAACCCCATCAGGGGGTCTGCCTGAATTTTTTCTACATCAAGGAGGTCAAAATTTTTTTGACCGTCAAAAACAAGAACGTAGTTGGCCCGCTGTAAAATGGTGCTGTACAGGAGTAGCGAAAACTTAGAAAATTGCAGATTTTCTAAAATTTTTTCAAGATCCGGGCTAACCTGCACTTTGCCGTCTTTGACTAAATTTTTTTCTACGATCAAATCGGCAAAATCTGAGCGAATCAGGCTAAAATCTACATTTCCAGTAGTTAAATATTTTTTTGCGAAGTCCGGGGGGTGAAAAAAATCGGAAACTTCCTTCAGTTTTTCCATCCCCACCCCCACCGACCTTAGTTCAACCAGCAGTCTAAGCCAGCAGACCTCAATAAAGCTAAATTTCCCCCAGATCCGCTTGTCCTTTTTTTCTACATGGTGGGGCAGTAAACCCTTGTTTTTCCAGACCCACAAAATTTTACTGTCAATCCCCTCCACCCCAACATCCGAAATGGACAAATCCCGGCTGGAAAGAGCCTGCAAATAGAGGAAAAAGTGTACAGGGTCCTCTTTTAGGGCCTGAGAAACCTGGTTGAGGGTGAAATTTTTGATATAACTGGAGTGAATACTAATATCTAAACATTTAGATAAAAGTAATTGAAATTATCAAACCATCAAAATTTTAGCCCCCATGTAATTTTTTTCTGTACGAATTTTGATTATTTTAACTTATCGATAGCGACAAAAAAGATTAGTACCTCCGTACAAAGTGGAGACCAGACCCCACTCAAAAAAACGACTTTTCCTGTGAGTTAAACAGGAGGCGAAATCCGAAAAGCCTGAAGAGTAGGAATAAAACTAAAATCAGCAGTATGGCAACTTATAGGCTAACCGCAAAAAGAGATATTGGTAACGTTGTAAAGAAAGGAACAACCGTTGTTATCGTAACAACCGGAAATACCCCACCACAATGGCATCATGTTAAAAAGGAATTAAATTTAACCACAAGCCTTAGTCCAGCAATGAATGAGTCAACTTGGATTATTGAAAAAATTGATTAATTAAAATAGAGAAACTCATAGGATACCTCGGTTGAACTAACCCTAAACATAATCGGAGCAGAAGCTAGCCTTTCTTAAAAGAGAAATGGCGATTTAATGAGTGAATTTTTATTGGCATGGTACTGTTAGATCTAATTTCAGAGGCTAATCAATGATAACAGATGTAAGGCATATATCCAAGCATAATTCAATCTTTGTGCCGCTAACTGAGATAATTTGCTCTTTTACAGAACAAATTCAGAAATTTAAAGGAGGCGAAAAAAAACAGCTGAAAGGAGGTTTAGATTTAACTCTCCGAATATTCACTGGCACGCACGCTTCTTTTGTCTCCCAAAGGTTGGCTGAGCACATTAAAGCAAATAACTTTGAGCATAACCCCTTTGAGTTAATCTGGGAACAAAGACATTTATTAGGTCGTATAAAAGAAGACAAGAGGGAACTGCCATATGCCGTGTGGGAACACACCATTCCAATAAAAATGTTTCGTGAAACACTTATTAGTGCTACCCGAAAAAGTGATCTTCTCAAAATAATTGAAGACTACCCCGGTGTCGCTTGGATCACAAGAGAAGAAAATAATGAGCTCAATAAAAAGTATCGAAGTAGCCGCCCTAATGGATTTCTAGTGTGTTACGAGTCGGTTGGAATTAAACTCCTTTCCGAACAGGATTATAGAAAATTAAACCCTTAATTAACTTTCAAAATGCCACATGAATTTAAATCTTCAATCACAAGGGGTGGGGGTATCTTAACACCCGATCATATTACCATAGATCAAAACTATGTGACATGGAAAAAGAGAAATAAATTTCTAATCGGATATGATACTATTAGCATCCCGATAGAAAAAATTTCCAGTATTGAATTAGATGATAAAATATGGGGGGTCGACATTTCAATAAAAAGTATTGGAAGCGGCTCAATTCATGTCAAATGCTTTACCGCATCGGATGCACAAAAAATCAAACAATTACTAACAACATAGTATACCTAACATTCCAAATAATCACATCACACTATTCAGCACACATAACAACTCATAAAATTTCTAAATTACCGAATCACGAAAATTCTCCAGCAATCGCTCATAATCATAGCCAGAATCTACACCTGATTGCATAAAGTATCGTCCAGAAATAGATATATTTTCATCTGAGACATAATCTGAGGGACTATATCCATGAATATCGAATATGGTAATTACTATGTCACTTATCCAATCCCCCCAGGGACTTTGCAAGGCTTCGTCAACCTCACTAGTACTGCAGCTAATTACCAGTTCGGCAAGTAGGAGATAATCATCCGTTTCCTCAAAAGCAGTAAGCAAAGTAACAATGAATTTTGTGATGAATATTGGAATAAAATCTTCAACCCCGAAATCTTCATGTACTGCCTTTGCAATACCTACCTCTCGATCTTTAAGCTCAGCTAGGGAATAAGCAACCTCACTTATCAGGTCATTGCTAATGCCGATTGAACATTCCCCCTCCGAAACGGTATGAAGTAGCTCGCCGTAAATCAATCCAAGCCCTAGATAACGAAGCGGAACCTCATTTATCAATTCCCTGAACGCAATGTTCTCTGCTTCAATTTTAGCAAGACTCTTTTCATCAAGAAAATTAAATTGCTGCAAGTGTGTCTCAATCAGCCCTTTTAAAGCAGTTAAACTAAAAGAATCAAAGCCTGAATCACGTACTTTAAGCAAATAGTCATTAATCAATGTAACAACGCTGGCGGAAGTGTTAGTATCGCTTGCAGAATCGCTGGAGGCATTCTCAATTTCGACACCTTCCCACTTTCCTTTCATGGGCCCTGGCTCGAAACCCTTTTTCCAACTTCCTTGCAGTATTTTTTCCTGAATCGAAAACTCAATTAATCCTTCCAGCCCCTTATTATTCCATTTTCCATTGAATTTACCATCTACAAACTCACCGTTTATAACACCAGCAGACCCGTATTTGCCGGAACACTGATTCCCTGACATAGTCAAAACAAGTATTCCAAAGTTTCCTTTGTAAGTAATCATACATCAATTAATTTAAACCGAATATATAACTATTGACCTAAAATTGATGCAGAACCAAGCTATTAATCAAACAATGGCAGAGAAATAATAAATTCTTGACTACAAATCAATTGATCTAAAGCAAAATATGAGTATTGCGGTCTAAAAATCAAGTAATGACATAAAATCTGCCCTAACTTCGTTAGAACCAACGGTAATCAAGTCTACATGTTATTTCAGAAAATAATAATGGTCTTAAAAAATAACATATAGACCATTAAAATTCGATTAGGACAGTCAAATCAGCCCTAACTTCGTTAGAACCAACGGTAATCAAGTCTACTTGTTATTTTAGAAAATAATAATGGTCTTAAAGAATAACATTTAGACTACTAAAAATCAATCAAAGCCGTTAAATCAGACTTAACTTCGTTAGAACCAACGGTAATCAAGCCTACTTGTTTTTTTAGAAAATAATAATGGTCTTCAAGAATAACATTTAGACTACTAAAAATCAATCAGGGCAGTCAAATCAGCCCTAACTTCGTTAGAACCAACGGTAATCAAGCCTACTTGTTATTTCAGAAAATAATAATGGTTTTAAAGAATAACATATAGACAGCTAAAAATCGATCAGGGCAGTCAAATCAGCCCTAACTTCGTTAGAACCAACGGTAATCAAGTCTACTGCTGATGGAATACAGGATAGAAAACATAACGCTTAGAAACGATAACGGCTCACAGTTCATTGCCGGAGTAGTAAGACAGTTTTTAAAAGAGAAGGGTGTGAATCAGGAATTTACCCATGTGGCTACTCCCGAGGAAAACGCTTACATCGAAGCCTTCACAGCAATGTTCAGTGTGAAGTGGTAGAGCGTTATGAGTTTGAATCTATCTACAATGCACAGATGATCTTCGGCCGCTATTACGAGTGGTACAACAACTATCGTAAGCATGGATCGCTGGGGAGAAAATCCCCGGAGCAGTTCTTACTCCAGTACGCACAAACAAATCAACCTTGTAAAACAGAAAAATTATCCGAAATTGTCTCAAATCTTAACCTCGTTTTGTCCAAGAACTAAGGGGTCGATACATTAGAGCGATCCTGCAGACCATTCTTGCCTACAATTCGAAAGCGCTTAATCCATCGGTAAAAAACTGAACGTAGTATTCCGCATTTCCGTATGTCAGCTTCCCTATTTTTAATGCTCCTTTATTACGTCTAAGAGCAAAACAAACTCCTTATTTTTTGGAGAAAAAACTTTCTGGGCTCGGCCATGATCCCAAAAAACAGTAAATGTTGTATCTCTATTATTGATGGTATATAAATAACCATCCGCGTTCTTTTTGGTAATTTCAGATAACCCACTCATTATTAAATCATAGCTTCGGCGAGCTGTTAGATTTTCTCCGATTTTGGCTGATATTTTGTTCTGGGGTAGGTAAGCCGTTTTATTAGAATACAAAGAGTTGCTGCAACCAGATGTCCTAATTAATTTATTGACTTTATTATTCAAGTTTGGATATACCGAGTCAACATCATCTATTCTTTTATAATCTCCTCTTCTCTCCTTTTCATCATATATCCAAAACGTCAATTGAGTTATTGCAATTGAATCGGGTCTTTCTAGTTCCCATGCAACGAAGGTTATATGATTCTCAAATTCGCTCTGAATTATATCTAACACGCTGCAAGTATCCTCTTTATTTTTCAAATTTTTAAATTCTGGATTCTTCTGTGCATTACTCGTAGACACATTCAAGATCAAATACACTATCCACAAATACTTTGCCATAGCCCGTTTGTCAGTAGAACTATAAATATGCACCAAATTATACAGGAACTGTGCTAAATGTTTATTAAAATTTCATTCTCCAAGTTGTTTAAGCCATAATATTCGCTTGGGAGCACAGAATCGGAAGCAATTAAAGAGGTGGAATTATACAAAAGTACAAACAACTATGCACTCTCTGGAGATAATAGAAATCTGAAAGTAGGGATTAGAATTAAGAAAGCTTGAGAAAAGGTGTGAAGATTGAGAAAAAGCGAGAAGAGGGCTTCCTTTATAACTACCACAATTTCTTTAGAATCAACGAAAATCAAGCCTACTTTTTATTTTGGAAACCAATAATGGCCATAGATAATAACATAAAGACCATTAATATTCTATTAGGGCAGTCAAATCAGCCATGACTTCATTAGAACCAACGGTAATCAAGTCTACTTGTTATTTTAGAAAATAATAATGGTTTTAAAGAATAACATATAGACCACTAAAAATCAATCAGGGCAGTCAAATCAGCGCTAACCTCGTTAGAACCAACGGTAATCAAGTCTACTTGTTATTTCAGAAAATAATAATGGTTTTAAAGAATAACATATAGATCGCTAAAATTGATCAGGGCCATCAAATCATCCCTAACTTCGTTAGAACCAACGGTAATCAAGTCTACAAAACCCACTTCAATTTGGGAGTTCTACGGATTACCGCTAACGGTTTGCAGCTACAAGAAGT
>VGMK01000128.1 GCA_016866375.1 Bacteroidota bacterium | reverse complement strand
TCATCAATAGAAAGATCCCCTTTTTGCACATGCTCATAGATTTAGTCAAATATAAAGAATATTCACTTAATTTTATCACATGATAAATGTAAACCATAAGAAACGTATACTTTTCAGTATTTACATGATGTTTTTCGTTTTAAGTGTTCAAGCACAAGCGATTGAGAGGGCATTTGTGGTATACAATACAAAGGGCAAAAAAACAAGTGTTAAAAAAATGTTAGCAGTTTCCAAAAGGGCAGATTGTATCCTTTTTGGGGAGTTTCATGACAATCCAATCGTCCACTGGCTGCAATTGGAAATGGCAAATTCCCTATCGAACTCAAAATCAATTTGTTTTGGCTTCGAAATGTTTGAATCTGATCAACAAACAATAGTCGATAATTACGTTTCAGGTAAGCTTACAGAACAACAGTTCAAAGACAGTTGCAGGTGGTGGCCTAATTACATCACTGACTACAAACCCCTAATTGAATTAGCAAAAGAAAAAGGAATTCCGTGCATTGCAAGTAATGTGAAGCGAAAATACGCTTCCCTGCTCTTCAAAAATGGACGATCTTCACTGGATACGCTTTCCGTCAACGAAAAAAATAAATTTGCTCCCTTAAATTTTCAGGTCGATTCAACGCTATCACAATACCGTGAGGTACGTAAAATGGGAGGTCATGGAAAAGGACTCGGCATGATGGAGGCACAAGCTTTTAAAGATGCAACGATGGCGATGCATATAAAAAAATGGCTTGATTTGAATTTTCAAGTATTGCATTTCAATGGTGCTTTTCATTCGGATTACTACCAAGGAATCCTTTGGTACCTGACTCAATCGACAACAGCCTCTCAATTTAAATACCTCACGATTTCAACCGTAAGTCAAAAAAATATTAATACCCTAGAGAAGGAACATCTTGGCAAGGCAGATTTCATCATATGTGTTCCGGAAAACATGACAAAAACTCATTAAAGCATTATATATTATTATTATTTTCTCAGCATTAACCTGATTCTGTGAATAAAATGTAAACAGCTTGATTATTTTTAATTTATACCTTAGCTCATTAATTAGTTGATAATTAATAGTTTAATGTTAAGCTGGCTGCTATGAAAACAATTCTAATTGCTGGTGGGACTGGAATGATTGGAAGTAGGCTTTCCAGTGTGTTAAAAGAAAAAGGATATGAAGTTTACAGCTTAGCGCGAAAAACAAAAAATAGAACTCATATTCATTGGAATCCCCTCTCGAAGAATATAGAGGGGCGCAATCTAAATAAAATTAATATCATCGTAAATCTGGTTGGGGAAAATATTGGCAAAAAGAAATGGACCACTGCGCGTAAAAAAGAATTACTTGATTCAAGAGTTGAAACAACGCAGTACCTCTTCAACATTAGAAAAAATTTCCCTAATCTTGAATATTACATAGGGGCCTCGGGAATTAATTGTTATGGAATTAACAATACTTCAATTCCCAACATTGAAACAGACCCTTACGGTTCAGATTACATGGCGCAATTGGTAAAAGCATGGGAGGAAAGTTCCGTTCTATTCCAAGAGCATTATCCTGGATCCATTTTGCGGATAGCATCGGTATTAGACAGGCAAGGCGGAGTGCTTTCCAAGTTGAAAGCGCCGACCAGGTTTGGCTTAAGTTCCCCTCTTGGCTCAGGAGAACAGTTAATGCCATGGATACATGTAGACGACTTGTGCGAGATGGTGGTACATTGCATCGAAAATAAATTAACTGGCACCTACAATGCTGTTGCAGCGTGTGATTCGAACAGAGAGGTAATGAAAACGCTATCTAAAAAAATGCGCAGACCTTTTTTCATGCCGAACGTTCCTGCTAAATTTTTAAAAATGCTTTATGGAGAAATGTCTGTATTAATACTAGGAAGTGTTAATGCGTCAAGTGATAAAATAAAGGCAACCGGATTCAAGTTCAAATACCCCACTCTTCAGCAAGCACTTCAGGAACTCTTACAAAAAAAATAAAGGGCGAAACTAACATCTATTCGGTTAAAAACTTTATTTGAAAAATATGTTTCTACATTTAAAAGTAATTACCTTTCGACCAAATATTTTGGATGAGGAAGAAAGATAAAATTTACGTGCTAGACACATCCGTCCTTTTACATGATCACGACGCCATAACCAATTTTGAAGACAATCTCGTTGGAATACCGATAACGGTATTGGAAGAATTAGACAAATTTAAAATCGGAAACGACACAAAAAACTTTAGTGCGAGAGAGGTCATACGCTTTATTGACAAATTATCTGGCAATGGTTCCCTTCAAGAGTGGATTCCCATTGGAAAAGGTATGGGAAAGCTAAAAGTAGTCATGGAGACGGCTCCCAAACAGTTGAATGCGGAACACATATACTCAACAGGTAAGAATGATCACAAAATCATTAATGCAGCTTTACATTTAATGGAGCAAGAGCCGAAGAACAGTGTGGTATTAATTACAAAAGACATCAATTTAAGAATTAAAGCCAAAGCACTGGGTGTTACAGCTGAGGATTATGAAACCGGAAAGGTTATTATTCACGATCAAGAAAAAAGTTCCTACGCCATAGATGGTGTAGATTCTGAAGTAATCCGAGAAATTTTCACAAAAGGATATATCGATGAACAGGAACTTTTAGGAAACAAAAAAGTGGTAAATGGCTACTACATATTAAAAAATGGGAAATCGTCTTCATTGGCCTATTACAATCACTTAACGGATCAAATACAGCGCATAGAAAAAGAATTTGTTTATGGCATCAAGCCAAAAAATGCAGAACAAGCTTTTGCCCTACATGCCTTAATGAACCCTGAGGTCAAATTAGTGGCCTTACAAGGAGTTGCTGGAACAGGCAAAACACTATTGGCGTTGGCTTCAGCACTGGAACAACACAAACTATTCAATCAAACAATTTTGGCACGTCCAATTGTCCCACTATCCAACAAAGAAATTGGTTTTCTTCCCGGTGATGCCAACGATAAAATTGGTCCATACATGGAACCTTTATGGGATAACCTAAAATTTATAAAGTCTCAGTTTGGTGAAAATGAAAAAAAACACAAGGCTATCTTGGAAATGCAAGAATCGGGAAAAATTATAATAACGCCTTTAGCTTTCATTAGGGGTAGAAGTTTATCAAATATCATGTTTATTATTGATGAGGCTCAAAATCTCACGCCTCACGAGGTTAAAACAGTAATTACCCGTGCTGGTGAAAACACGAAAATCGTATTTACCGGAGATGTCCACCAAATTGATACTCCATATTTGGATGAAAATTCCAATGGCTTGGCTTATCTAATTGATCGGTTAAAGGGGCAAAAACTCTTTACACACGTTAAGTTAGAGAAAGGAGAACGCTCAGAACTGGCAAATTTAGCGAATGATCTATTATAAATCTACCCGTAAAGGAGAAGACCAATAGAGAAATATATAAACAGCCCCGCCACATCACTGAGAGTTGTAATGAAAGGTCCTGTGGCTAGAGCAGGATCTATGTTATATTTATTCAAAAGCAAGGGAATCAGTGTTCCAAAAATAGCGGCACATAAAATCACGGTGAAAAGGGAGATGCTTACGACGAAACCAAGTTGGGCATTTTCAAAAAAATAAGCTATTCCAAAAATCAACGCTGCCAGCAATAAACCGTTCAGTAACCCCACAAGTGCCTCGCGAAAAAGCTTTGGCATTATTTTACCTAAGTCCTTATCTCCTCTCGCAAGAGACTGAACAACGATAGCCGAGGACTGAACCCCAACATTTCCTCCCATTGCAGTAATGAGCGGAATAAAAAATGCCAATGCTGGAATACGAGCAATGCTCTCCTCAAAACCAGAAATTACTTTTGCTCCAAAAATTCCTCCCATCATTCCAATAACTAACCAAGGTAAACGGGCATATGATATCCGCCATATACTAGCGTCTGGCTCAACAGGATCAGAAATACCTGTTGCCAATTGGAAGTCTTTATCAGCTTCCTCCTTAATATAGCCCACAACGTCATCAATCGTGATCCTGCCCACTAATTTATTCTGGTAATCTACAACAGGAACTGAAACTAAGTCGTATTTCTCCATTACTTTGGCAACTTGCTCTGCCGAGTCGTTTGTGTTTACAGAAATGATGTTTTTAGATTGAAATAGATTTGCGATTTTGGTTTTGGTGTTTGCAAATAACAGGCGTTTGAGCGAAAGAACACCAAGCAATTGATCGCTGTCATTCACAACAAAAATATTGTACACTTTTTCTACGTCTTCCGCTTGCTTTCTCAATTCAACTAAGGCACGCATGACTGTCCAATCGACCTCGGCTTGAAAAAATTCTTTTTGCATTAAACCCCCTGCTGTATCCTCATGGTAATTTAACAAATCCACAATATCCTCAGCTGCCTCATCGTCCTCCATTTGGGAAATGACTTCTTGAATCTTATCCTCTGAAAGTTCTCCAAGAATATCCGCGGCATCGTCTGAATCCAAATTTTCAAGCTGATCTGCAATTTCTTTTGTTGACAGAGAGGAAAGAAACCGATCCCTCACGTCTTCGTCAAGTTCCATTAAAATATCGGCTTGGAGCTCCTCTTCAACAAGGAAATAAATGAATTTTGCTTCCTCGTTATTCAACTTATCAATGATCTCAGCAATATCGGCATAGTGCAATTCTAACACATGTTCTTGGACCCAAGAAGCATCCTGCTCTGCTACCTTTTGGCGCAAAACTTCCAAGAATTCATGAGTTAATTCAAACCGCATGATGTCAATTTATAAGCGAAACGTAAAAATCAAGATTAAGTTCCCAAAAATAAGGATTTGTTAATCTTTACACAAACCTTGAATTAAGTGAAAGGTGTCATGTGCCTGAAACATCTTAGTTTTAATAAAGATTTTCTTTGCGTTCTTTTTAACCAATTTATCCAACTCATTGCACTCTTTTACCAATTTAATCAAGGCGGTCTTGATTTCAGGTTTTTGGTAACTCATTGGGATAACAGATTCACTCAGCAAAATAGCCTTGGCTAACATCTCTCCACTTCGCGCTTGTATTGGAAGAAAGTCATTCTTTTCAACAGAGTGAAAAGTCTGAGCCATGACTTTGTGAAATTCTTTAATTTCCGGCCATGTATCGTCCGCAATTTCTTGTAACAGTGTATCGTTAAGTGCCGCTAGATAATTTGAGGAAACCATTTTCCAATCAATCAACTGCCAAACACTGTTCAGGTAGTCTCCACGTTTGTTTTGATACTTTAAATAGTAAGCATGTTCCCAAACATCAATGCCAAGAATTGGAATGCCGCGCTCTTTCGCAACGTCCATTATAGGGTTATCTTGGTTTGAGGTGCTGGTTACTTTTAACTTTTTATCTGGTGTGACAATCAACCAGGCCCAACCAGAACCAAAATGTTTTGTTGCTGCTACCTCTAATTTTTTTTTCAAGCTGTCTAGGTGTTTAAATTCTAAATCCATTGCACTTCTTAACTCGTTAGAAATTTCGCCTTGTTTATTTTCAGGGGCTAAAATCTGCCAAAATAATGTGTGATTATAGTGCCCGCCAGCATTGTTTCGTACCGCATCAGAACGCATTCCTGCATTCAGTAGTAGTTGATTTAAGGAAAGTTTTTCCAACTTTGTTCCGCTAACGGCTTTATTTAAGTTTGTTATATACGTTTGATGGTGTTTCGTTAGATGAATTTCCATTGTTTGCGCATCAATATAGGGTTCGTAAGCATGGTATTCAAATCTTAATGATGGAAGTGAGAATTGTTGTGCCGATGTTAAATTAGCCAATAATAGGAGGTAAAATGACAAAATTATATTTTTTTTCATGGGACGAATTTGTACAAAGTTACGCATTATGAGAGCAGGAAAAAATGAGTGAATTCCCCTTTTTTAAAGATCCTGTAAATCTACCATACGCATCGAAATGAGTGCTTTCAGGACTCGTTCCCCAATTCCAGGAACGTCAATATGAATCAAATATATCCCTGAGGCAACGGGAATATTGGCGTGATTGGTGAGATTCCAATCTTGTGAAGTAACCTCAGAATCTTTGTTGAAGGTCTTTACTAATTTTCCGCTGACCGTGTAAATCTTAATCGTACACTTCGTTGGTAAGTTTGTGATCTTCACTCGCGTATCCAATCTGTTGCGCTCATAATCTGAGAAAGCATAGTATGGATTCGGCACCACATTGATCATCTTCAAGGCCTCCTTCAGTTGATTTTCCGAGGAAGTTACCGTAGCAATTTCATCCATCGACCAAGAATACA
>VGMK01000127.1 GCA_016866375.1 Bacteroidota bacterium | reverse complement strand
TTTATGCAAGAAAACCAGGCAGGCATTGGCCTTAACTTTCAATTCAGGTAATATTCGCTATCTTTACCAAATGAACATAGCGTTAATCGGATATGGAAAGATGGGTAAAGCAATTGAAATTATTGCCGAAGAAAGAGAGCATCAAATCTGCGCTAAATTCAATTCAATTAATCCTTTGACAAACGAAAAACTGAAGGAATCTCGGGCAGATGTAGCCATCGAATTTACCCAACCTAATTTGGCATCAATGCACATTCGAAAGTGTGTTGAGACAGAGATTCCGGTAGTGGTGGGTACAACTGCTTGGCTGGAGCAACTTCCAACACTTAAGGAATTTATTAAGCAGCACAATGGCAGTATGTTGTATACATCGAACTTTAGCGTGGGTGTTAATATTTTTTTTAAATTGAACGAGGTCTTGGCCCGCCTGATGAATAAACAGCCTGACTACAAGGTATCCGTAGAAGAAATTCATCACCTTCAAAAATTAGATGCCCCAAGCGGAACTGCCGTCACACTTGCTGAAGGGCTCGTAAAGGAACTAAATGCATATTCACAATGGGAACTCACAAGCAACGAATCATCAGAAAGCCAAACCATTCCTGTAACAGCCACTCGATTGCCTGAAGTTCCGGGAACGCACCTTGTGAAATATGAATCCGTCATTGATTCTATCGAATTAAAACACGAAGCGAAAAATAGAAAAGGTTTCGCCCTCGGAGCAGTAATTGCAGCTGAGTTCTTGAGAGATAAAAAAGGTATATTTACCATGTCAGATGTATTAAATTTATAGTTATGCCCTTCATTTATTTTTACTTATTCATCCTATTCGCTAATCCCTACCTTTCGCAATGGTGGAAAATTTTCCCACTAGCAGGGAGAGAAAAATGGGAGGCACTGGTTCCAGGCTATAATTATTTTGTGCTGTATAAATTTACACTTGGAAAACCTTATTGGAGTTTACTACTGATTTTTCCTGGAGTTCACCTCATAATGATGATGGTAGCAAACGTCACTTTAATTCGTAGGTTCGGAAAATACTCTCTTGTAGATACTTTACAAGGAATGATCTTTCCTTATTATTTGTTTTGGAAAATTGTAAGGGAAAACACAGCGTATGGAAAAGAGACAAATTGGGCAAACACCAAAGAAGTGGAGGACCGAAAATGGGGAGACCATGTCGTTTTATTTTTATGTGTTCCCGTTATAGGTCACCTGATCACTACCGTCCTTGATTTATTTTCAAGGGATAAACCTGGTGTAAAGTCTCGTGTGAAAGAATGGGGCGATTCTATATTATTTGCTTTAATTGCCGCAGGAATAATCAGAACCTATGTTTTTGAGCCTTTTCAAATTCCCACAGGTTCAATGGAAAAAACATTATTAGTTGGGGACTTCTTGTTTGTAAATAAATTGGCATATGGCCCTAAAGTTCCGGTAACACCATTATCTCACCCACTCGTTCACAATAACGTACCATTCATCAATATTCCGTCGTACACAACCTTCGAAAAAGGAAGTTATTTTCGATTGCCTGGATTTGGTGACATTGAACGAAACGATGTAGTAGTATTTAATTATCCCTCAGGAGACACCGCCGTTTTTGATCCCAGAATGCCTAATGGACTAATGGGACATGATTACCACGGAATTGTTATCAATGAGGCCAAACGTCTTTTTATAGATCAGTTCGAAAACGAAATTTACACCATAAAGTCTCAACTTGAAAAATCTAACCCCGGTTATGTTGCTCAATATTATACAATGAACGCCAGAGATTCGTTGTTAAAAAAATATGCCTCTCGATTTATTAAAGAATACCCAACTTGGACAGCAACGGCAAGAAAAAGTTTAGCAGAAGACAAGGTAGCTTGGGACGGCATGGAGAATAAATTAATTGAGCATTATGGGTTGATTTACCGTCCTGTCGACAAAAGAGAAAACTACATTAAACGCTGTGTGGCATTGCCCGGAGATTACATGGAAATTAAAGATGCAGTATTGTATATTAACGATAAGCCTTCGGAAATTTTTGAATTTCAAACATTCAAATACAGTGTAAAAATAATGGGTGATAACTTTATGTTACCTTCTTCAGCAGATTTACAAGCGACCTATGGCTTAGAAAACGATGAACAAGGACATACTCGAACGGATATTGAAGTTAGGAATTACATGGAACTCGGATCAAATCAAGAAAGTATCCCCGTAACAGAATATGTTTTAAATCTCACCGAAACCGAAAAACAACGTTTAGTGGAAGATTTCCCCGGTTTGAAAAATAGAATGACAAAAGTGCTTGATGAGAAATTCGACAAAGCTAAATTAACGGACTACCAACGTATCAAAAATTTAGATTTTTTCCCGAAAGATTTAAATATTGTCAATGCAACCACACATTTTGAGCGTATTCAAATACCATTTGAAGGTCAAGTAGTTAAACTTAATCAGAAAACAATTCCATATTACCGCAGAATTATCACAGCGTATGAGGGGCATACATTGGAAGAAAGAAAAGACGGTTATTACATTGATGGAAAAAAAACAAATACCTACACAGTTGAAATGGACTATTATTGGATGATGGGAGATAATCGCTACGGTTCCGCTGACTCACGTTTTTGGGGTTTTGTACCGGAAGATCATATCGTAGGTAGAGCATCTCTTGTCTGGTTCTCAAAAAGTCCGTACAAAGGAGTGCGTTGGGATAGAATTTTCAAACTTATTGAATAAATTGCATCCACTTCCTACAGCTTACCTTCCTTCCATCGCATATTTTCAGGAATTTTTAAGTTCTAAACATTATCTGGAGGTAAACGAAAGCTACGTGAAACAAACCTTTCGCAACCGATGTGAGATATTAACCTCTAATGGCATTCAGCAATTGAGTATTCCTGTTGTTCATGGAAAAGGAAAAAAGCTAAAAACCAAGGAAATCAAAATTGATTGTTCTACGAATTGGCCAACACTTCACTCCAGAGCAATAAGAACGGCTTACGCATCCTCCCCTTATTTTGACGACTACTTCCACGAACTCAACTCAATTATTAATAAGAATCACCAATATTTAATTGATAAAAATACAGATTTACTTCATTTCCTATTTCATAGTCTTGATATCAGAATAAACTTGACTGAAACTTCTGATTTCGTATTCAACAATGAGAATAATCTATCCAAGAATTTCTTAGCAAGAGACATAAATATTGGTTTCGTTTATCAGCAAGTAATCGGCTTTTCAAATGAATTTGTTTCAAATCTATCCATCATTGATTTACTCTTTAATGAGGGACCCATGGCAAGAAAAAGATTGGTTTGCTCATATTTTTAATGGTGTAGCTTTGTACTTTAAAAAATAGGTAATTAGGAGCCTGATAACGCATATTTTCGGATGGGGACTCCAACAATGAAGTAAGGAAATACGCGTATAATGCTATGATCGGAGCGCATAGCGATTGGGGAAGAGCCTCTAGTTGCCGAAAATAGATCACTAAAAAATAAATGACTAATGACAAAAATATCTTCAGCTTCGTACATTCTTAAAATCCAAAGCATTCAGCCTAAATGTTGCAGTTTTGACAATCGGCTCATTACAAGCTCATAAAAAACAGCTAACAAAGGATTAATTTATTGAAAAAGAACCGTAACTTTGTTTATTGTAGGTTTTGAGTTTAGTATAACATTATATTACCAGGACAAAGCACATTTCAACCAGATACCATATAATGAGGCCATATTCCGTTATTCTGATTTTTTTATTGACTCTCACAGCCGTTCGCGCACAATTTTCACTGAATGCGGGCACAGGCCTAATGAAAGGGTTCGGTAATTCCACCTATTTTTACGGATTACATATTGGTGGAGAATTACCTAGAAGCAACGAATTAACAATGTATGCACGGGTAGGTTATTATTTCCCAAGGAACGAAAGTGATAGCGTCTCCACATATTTATATGCAAATGATCTAAGCACTATTCCATATCAAGTATTAACGAACTATGTTGCTTCGTTGAGTCACCTCACTATTGAAGGAGGCACGCGCTATTATCTTGGCAATGGTTACGATAATGGATTTTCAGCATACGGCGGCAGTTGCTTTATGCTCATGAACAGTAATGTTAAACGCAACTATGACAGCTACGATGATTCAAAATATTCACTTATAGAAGGTGAAGAGCCTTCCGGAAGTATTTTAAGTATTTTGCTCGGGATTCAAGGAGGTTTAAAATACACTGAAACGGCTTTGGGAACTTTTTATTTGGATGTAACGGGTGCATACTCACTTTATGCTTTACCCTCTAATGTTACGGCACAGAACACAAACTTGTATAGCCCCTTAATCTTTAACTTTTCTGTTGGTTTCAGGAAAGACTTTTACTAAGTGCCAAGTCAACAAGAGGAATTATCCATTGTAATTGTTGTTCTTTAGTCAAATTCGTGTTGTCCAAAACGATTGCATCATCTGCCTTTTTTAGCGGGCTCTCTAATCGTGAAGTATCAATTCGATCACGTTCACGCAAGTTTTTTGAAATTTCGTTCTTATCCATGTACACGCCTTTCTTTGAGAGTTCGTCAAATCTTCTTTGGGTTCTGACCTCCAAACTCGCTGTCACATAAATCTTAAGTTCCGCCTCGGGAAATACAACTGTACCGATATCTCTTCCATCCATGACGATAGCTCCCTGTCTGGCCATTGCCCTTTGCTCTTTCACCAGTTTTTCTCGCACTTCCCTAATGGTAGCAACCGGGGATACATAATTTAGAACTTCCCCCTTACGGATTTCGTCTTCCACATCCTGTCCATTCAAGTATATTCTTTGTTGCCCTCGAATGTTCTTAAACTCTAAACTAACCCGTGGTAAGTGTTGAATTAATGCCGCTTGATCTAAATTTCCACCAACAATCAAACCCTCTTGCAGGGCATATAAGGTAATTGCACGATACATCGCTCCGGAATCGATGAATAAATAACCAAAATGTGACGCAACCTGCTTCGCCAAGGTACTTTTTCCACAAGCGGAGAAGCCGTCGATGGCTATAATTATTCCTGACATAATTCAAATATACAAAAATGGCTTTTTAGCCCCCACTTATTTAATAGTAGATTGCTCGCCGAACCTTTGAAATGTATTTGGCGAGACGAATAACCTGTTTTGTGTACCCAAACTCATTGTCGTACCACGCATATAAAACAACGTTTTTACCGTCCTTTGAAACGATGGTTGCATTTGAGTCAAATACCGAACAACAGGTATTTCCGATAATATCACTTGAAACGAGTTCAGGGTCAAAAGAATAAAAAATTTGATTCACCAAATCACCATTTAAAGCTGCATTTTTAATTATCGAATTAATATCCTCAATAGATGTAAATTTATTTAATTCCAAGCTCAATATGGCCAACGAGCCATTAGGTGTTGGCACCCTTACGGCATTTGCTGTAAGTTTATCTTTAAGTTCGGGAATTACTTTGGTTACTGCGCTTCCTGCACCTGTAGAAGTAATGACCATATTTATGGCAGCAGATCTTCCCCTTCTCGATTTTTTATGCATGTTATCCAATAAATTCTGGTCATTGGTATACGCATGAACGGTTTCAATATGGCCTTTCACTATTCCTAAATTATCGTTTACTACCTTCAAAATAGGAGTAATGGCGTTAGTGGTGCATGAGGCAGCTGAATAGATTGTTTCATTTTCTATATCTAAGGTGGCATGATTGATGCCGTATACAATATTTGGCACTTCTTTCCCAGGCGCAGTGAGAAGAACCTTTGCGACTCCCTTGGACATCAAATGACGAGAAAGCGCTTCCCTTGAAGTGAACACACCTGTATTATCGATTAAGAGGGCATTTTGAATACCGAATTTGGTGTAGTCAATATTTTCGGGTACGGAGGCGTCAATCATTTGAACGATCTGACCGTTAATTATCAACGTTTTCTTATCTAAATTTTCAATGACAGAACCCTTAAAAGCAGCGTGAACAGAATCATTTCTCAGAAGAGACGCTCGTTTTGTAATATCATTATCGCTATTACCTCTTGTAACAATAGCTCGTAATCTCAATTGTTGCCCCTTCCCAGCTTGCTTTATAAGTTCCCTTGCAGCCAGACGGCCTATGCGACCGAAGCCATACAGAATCACATCGCGTGGTTCAATGCCATTTACCCCACCTGCATTCAAGCTACCAATTTTAGCATCTAAAAAAGCAGATTTTGACGAGTAGCGTTCTTTTTCAGCCAACCACTCACTTGCTAATTTACCTATATC
>VGMK01000126.1 GCA_016866375.1 Bacteroidota bacterium | reverse complement strand
TTCCGTTGCAAGTTTGGCAGGTTTTATAAGATACCCCCTCTGCATTCACGAGTTTATTTACTTTTATTTTCTTTTTTACACCGTTTGCAATTTCTTCAAGTGTTAACTTCATTTTGACACGTAAATTGGTCCCTCGAACAACCCTGTCTCCTCCCCTACTTCCGCCAAAACTTCCGCCACCAAATGCACTTCCAAAAATATCTCCGAACTGAGAGAAGATGTCATCCATATTCATTCCTCCACCACCAAAACCACCTTGTCCCATTCCTGCATGACCAAAACGATCGTATTGCGCTCGTTTTTCTTGATTACTCAAAACTTCATAAGCTTCAGCAGCTTCCTTAAATTTTTCCTCGGCTGCTGCGTCTCCCGGATTCTTGTCAGGATGATATTTCAAAGCCAATTTTCGATACGCTTTTTTAATCTCTGCATCATCCGCATTTTTGGAAACACCGAGTACCTCGTAATAATCTTTTTTCTTACTCATTTTATTCTTATTGGCCAACGACAACTTTGGCAAAGCGAATTACCGTATCGTTCAAATAATACCCTTTTTCTAAATCATCTATCACTTTACCTTTAAGGGACTCATCGGTCGCTGGCATATTGGCAACAGCCTCGTGTAATTCGATATTAAAAGACTCCCCTTTCGCCTCCATCGCTTTTAATCCTTTTGACTCCAGAATTGACAAAAATTTACTTTGAATTAATACGAAACCCTCTTTCAAAATGGTCGAGTCCTCCGTATTGATATTACTCGCTTTCGCGCGATCGAAATCGTCTAATACCGGTAATAAGTCCTTCAATAGCAATGCGTTCGCATTTGAAATCAACTGAACTTTTTCAGCATACGTACGCTTCCTGAAATTTTCAAAATCTGCATGTAATCTTAAATACCGATCATTTAATTCTGCCAATTTTTCCTCTGCTGTGGGTTCAGTACTCTTTTCAGGTTCTGTTGCATTATCATCTATATCTGACTGATTTTCCCTGTCTAACTCATTGTTTTCAGTTGTTTCCTCGACTGACTTCGCTTTATTTTTTGACATCGCTCATTTTTTTTTGCTGACGAGTCAAAGATACTGCCATTCTCTAATTCAAGACATGTCGTCAGTGAATACAAACTTTTGAAAGAAAAAATGTCAGTTTGAAACAAAAAATTTTCATTAAGCCCATTATTTAAGATGTAAAGCGCCAAATAAATTATCTTCGCAACATGTATAGCAAAGAATTCGAACAAATCATTCAATTCAGGCGGTCAAACCGATCATTTGACCCCAATACCGAAGTCCCGGAGGCAGTGATAACTAAAAGTTTGGAGCGTGCTGTGCTTTCGCCAAATAGCAGTAATATGCAATTGTGGGAGTTTTACTGGATTCATTCAAATTCGGAATTGGAAAAATTCGTTCCGCTTTGCCTAGGCCAACAGGCTGCCAAAACAGCCAAAGAAATGGTAGTTTTTGTCACTAGAAAGGATAAATGGAAATCTCGGGCAAAATGGAATCAAGAAAAAATAAAGAGTACAATAGTTGGAGAACCCGGAAAATTACAAAAGGGAGGCCTCGATTATTATGGAAAGGTTATGCCATTGCTTTATTCCAACGACGGAATTGGGGTGATGTCTACCATTCGAAGAAGCATTTCTTTTGTCATGGGGTTGAGAAAACCTTTTTTTAGAACGGGAGGAGTGGCTAATCAACGCATTATGGTCCACAAATCTTGTGCACTGGCTGCTCAAACGTTCATGTTGTCGATAGCAGCTGAAGGATTCCACTCTTGTCCCATGGAAGGATTTGATGAAATGCGAGTAAAGCGTGCTTTGAAACTACCCCGAGGTGCAGAAATCAACATGATTATTTCTGTAGGTAAAGGCACAGAAGAAGGAATTTGGGGCCCAAGATTTCGATTACCAAACGAGGAGGTAATATTTAAAAGATAAATGAGGGCATGGTAACCCGTCTTTCTGATGCTTTTATACCCTTATTACTCTTCTGGAGTGTTTGATTTTTTACTCGTCTTTGCTTTTTTAACAGCCAGTGACAATTCTTCTTTTCCTTCCTGTAAATCCATCAAAATCACGTCGTTTTCAGAGAGATTTGCTTTAATAATTTCCTCAGCCAATGGATCTTCAATGTATTTTTGTATGGCGCGCTTTAAGGGTCTGGCACCAAATTTTTCATCGTAACCCTTATCAACAATAAAATCCTTCGCTTTGTCAGTCAATTCTATTAAATACCCAAGGCTGTTAATGCGTCTGTACAACTGATCTAACTCGATATCAATTATTTTATGAATTTCCTCTCTCCCTAGAGATTTAAACATGATCATATCGTCAACCCTATTCAAAAATTCCGGAGAAAAGGCTTTTCTTAGCGCGTTTTGAATAACTACTTTGGAGTTTTCCTCACGAGCATCCTCCTGTGATTTTGTTCCAAACCCTACACCAGTTCCAAAATCAGCGAGTTGTCTTGCCCCAATATTCGAGGTCATAATGAGAATAGTATTCTTAAAATCTATTTTCCTACCCAATCCATCGGTCATGTGCCCGTCGTCTAAAACCTGCAAGAGAAGATTAAAAATATCGGGATGCGCTTTCTCGATTTCATCCAAAAGAACAATGGCATAGGGCCTTCTTCTCACTTTTTCAGTCAATTGTCCACCTTCCTCGTAACCTACGTATCCTGGGGGAGCACCTACCAGTCTTGAAATGGAAAACTTCTCCATATACTCTGACATATCTATTCGAATGAGGGCCTCTTCAGAATCAAATAAATTTTTCGCAAGTATTTTAGCCAGTTGTGTTTTACCAACACCTGTTGGTCCAAGGAAAAAGAAGGATCCAATTGGCTTATTCGGATCTTTCAAACCTGCACGGTTTCGCTGAATTGCTTTCACCACTTTTTCTACCGCCTCGTCTTGACCTATTACTTTCCCACGAATTGACTCTGCCATTTTCACTAATTTTCCCGTTTCCGTCTGGGAGACCTTTGTTACGGGGATTCCACACATCATCGAAACGACATGTGCCACATCTTCCTCAGAGACAACCACCTTGTTGTTTTTAGATTCATCCTCCCACTTTTTCTTTGCCTCCTCAAGTTGTTCTTGTAACTTACGTTCAGAATCTCTTAATTCGGCTGCTTTTTCGTACTGTTGTGATCGAATTACTTCTGCTTTCTGATCTTTTAGCTCCTCGACTTTTTGTTCTATTTCTAATATTTCCTGAGGGACATTTATATTCGTGATGTGTACCCTCGAACCAACCTCATCGAGGGCGTCAATCGCTTTATCCGGTAGATGTCGATCGGTGATGTAACGCTCTGTTAATTTCACACATGCGGAGACAGCCTCTGGAGTGTAAACTACCGAGTGATGGTCCTCATACCTCTCTTTAATGTTGTTCAATATTTGGATTGTTTCCTCAATAGTGGTTGGTTCAATTAAAACTTTCTGAAACCTGCGTTCGAGGGCACCGTCCTTCTCGATATATTGCCGATATTCATCTAAAGTTGTTGCACCGATTGCTTGCATTTCACCTCTTGCTAGTGCTGGTTTAAACATATTGGATGCGTCAAGAGATCCGCTTGCACCGCCAGCGCCAATTATGGTATGAATTTCATCAATAAAAAGTATGATATCGGGATTTCGTTCAATCTCTTGCATTACTGCTTTCATTCTTTCCTCAAATTGACCTCTGTATTTTGTGCCAGCCACCAAAGAGGCAAGATCAAGAGAAATAATGCGTTTATTAAACAACACACGAGAAACTTTCCTTTGCACAATTCGCAGTGCGAGGCCTTCGGCTATTGCACTTTTTCCAACGCCTGGTTCTCCTATTAATATGGGATTATTTTTCTTTCTCCTCGAAAGTATTTGACTGACGCGCTCTATTTCTTTTTCCCTACCTACAATAGGATCCAGACGCCCTACTTCAGCCATTTTAGTCAAATCTCTTCCAAAATTATCCAAAACAGGTGTTTTAGATTTTGAATCAGCAGGTTTCTTTTGGGTAGAAAACGATTCCTCTTCGTCACTACTTCCTGGAAATTCGGCTTTCGGTAATTTCCGTTCATCGGCCGTTGCCTCTAATTCGTCTTTAGCGTTTTCATACATAACTCCATATTTATTCAGTAACTGGCAAGCCGCACAATCTTCGTAACGCAATATTGTTAGGAGTAAATGCTCAGTCCCAATAATTGGTGATTTAAAATGCTTTGCCTCCAGGTAGGATTGTTTAATTATATTCTCCGTTTGCTTGAGTAAAGGTAAATTCACGTTCAATAAATTAGCCACGCTTGACTTGACTAATACTTTTTCTAATTCCATTTTCAACTGGGAAAGATCTAATTGAAATTCACCTAAAATATCGATGGCTGTTCCTTCATTCAACTTGATTAAGCCCAGTAATAAATGTTCTGGACAAACAAACTCATTTGATAACCGGACAGCCTCCTCTCGACTGTAGGAAATCACATCTTTGACTCTTGGTGAAAACTTCGCTTCCATTAACTTTTTATCAATTTACAAATATAACCTTAAATTTTCAAAAGTGCGTCAGATTTATCCACAATAAAAGTGCCGATTTTGTTAGTAAAAACCTTTAGATAAAGTCGAGAAATTCTCTCTTATAAATTATCTTTGAAAGCTTTAAAAATAAAAGCATTTAGGAAAAAATAGTGACTATGGCAGATGGAGAAAAAATTATTCAGATAAACATTGAGGATGAAATGAAATCAGCTTACATCGATTATTCGATGTCGGTGATTGTTTCGCGTGCGCTTCCTGACGTAAGGGATGGGTTTAAACCCGTTCACAGGCGCGTATTGTACGGAATGCAAGATTTAGGTGTTTATTCCAATCGGCCCTATAAAAAATCTGCGAGAATTGTCGGCGAAGTGCTTGGGAAATACCATCCGCACGGTGATAGCTCCGTTTATGATACAATGGTGAGAATGGCTCAACCTTGGTCCCTGCGCTATCCACTTGTTGACGGTCAAGGAAACTTTGGATCTGTTGACGGCGACAGCCCTGCAGCAATGAGGTATACGGAGGCGAGACTTAGAAAAATTGCCGAGGAAATGCTCGATGATTTAGACAAGGAGACGGTTGATTTCACTGCAAACTTTGACGATAGCCTTGAGGAACCAAGTGTGTTACCAACAAAAATCCCAAATCTTTTAGTGAATGGAGCTGCTGGTATTGCTGTAGGAATGGCAACCAATATGGCGCCTCACAACTTGACAGAAATTGTTGAAGGCACCATCGCTTACATCGACAATCGCGCAATTGAAGACGAAGAATTACTTCAATATGTAAAGGCACCTGACTTTCCGACAGGCGGAATTATTTACGGTTACGAAGGCGTTCGCGAAGCATTTTTGACGGGAAGAGGAAGAATTGTAATTCGTGGCAAAGCGGAAATTGAAGAGGAAGGGGGAAGAGAACAAATTATTGTAACTGAAATACCTTATCAGGTCAATAAAGCGGAAATGATTAAGAAAATCGCGGAATTAGTTAACGACAAAAAGATAGAAGGGATTTCAGATTTACGTGATGAGTCTGATAGAAATGGAATGCGCATTGTTTTTGAAATTAAAAGAGATGCAATTGCTAATGTAGTCTTGAATAAACTCTACAAATTTACTGCTTTACAAACCTCTTTCTCTGTCAATAATATTTGTTTAGTTGACGGAAGACCGCGGATGATGAATTTAAAGCAACTCATTCATGAGTTTGTGGAATTCAGACACGAAGTAGTCATCAGAAGAACCCGTTATGAATTGCGAAAAGCAGAGGAAAGAGCACATATTTTAGAGGGTCTAATCATTGCATCCGACAATATCGATGAAGTAATTGAAATTATTAAAGCCTCTGCAAGCCCGGACGATGCTCGTGAGAAATTAGCCTTACGTTTTGCTCTCTCTGAAATCCAAACTCGTGCGATTGTAGATATGCGCTTAAGACAACTTACTGGTCTTGAACAAGATAAATTACGTGCGGAGTTCGACGACTTGATGAAGTTAATCACAGACCTTAAGGATATTTTGGAGAATGAATCCCGTCGCATGGCCATCATTAAACAAGAATTGGAGGAGGTGAAAGAAAAATATGGCGACGAAAGAAGATCCTCGATAGAATATTCAGCAAGTGAAATGCGTATGGAAGACTTGATTGCTGATGAAGAGGTCGTAGTTACTATTTCGCATGCCGGATATATCAAGCGAACCAACCTGACTGAATATAAAGTTCAGAATAGAGGTGGTATGGGATCAAAAGGCTCAGCGACAAGAGATCAAGATTTCCTCGAACATCTTTTTGTTG
>VGMK01000125.1 GCA_016866375.1 Bacteroidota bacterium | reverse complement strand
TTGCGCATCCTTGTGAATGAACTGATAAAATTCCCAAAAATAAAAATGTAAATGCTAAAAAGTAACTTGATCTTGTCATATCGCTTTGATTCTTGATGTCTAAGATACTATTATTTTGATAATTAAACCAACGAATAAACGATGGCCAACCTTTGTCCCCTTTCACTTGGGCGGGCATCTTTTCATTAGACCATTAAGTGAGGCACAGCAACGAATGTGTGATATATTTAGTTAGTTACTTTCGGGAAGAATTCGATCATATTTTCTACGAAAAAAGAAAAAAGCAGAGGTTTCCTCTGCTTTTGTACCCCGGGCCGGAATCGAACCGGCACTCCCGAAAGAACAGGATTTTGAATCCAGCGCGTCTACCAGTTCCGCCACCGGGGCATTAAGTACTGGACTTAATGGGCCTCAAAGATACAATACTTTTTTAAAAAGGTAATCTATTCTAGTGCTTGAATCATTTGTAACCACTCTTCAACACTTTTTGCATCCTTCAAAGAAAGGGTTCCTGAGGCAGTTCTGCGCAACGTTGTAAGTGTAGCACCACAACCCAATTTTTTACCAAAATCAGCGGCAACAGATCGGATATATGTTCCTTTGGAGCAATGAATACTAAAGTCAATTTCTGGGAAACGATTCGCGTTGATTTCGAATGAAGTGATTTCAATTTCATTCGAAATTAGCTCAATATTTTTACCTGCTCTCGCATAATCATAAGCTCGTTTTCCATCAATTTGTTTAGCAGAATATAGCGGAGGAGTTTGTTGTTGAACCCCAATAAATTCCGCGCGTACCTTTTCAATTTGTTCTGATTTTATATGACTTGTATCTTGGTCTGAGTCGTATGCGGTTTCCAAATCAAAGGAGGGGGTAGTTTTTCCCAGTAAAATAGTTCCTGTATAAGACTTTGGGGCCCCTGTAAGTTGCGCTATTTTTTTGGTATGTTTCCCAGTACAGATCACAAGTAGTCCTGTGGCAAGTGGGTCTAAGGTACCGGCATGTCCTACTTTTATTTTCTTTATTTTCAGCTTTTGCTTAAGATTCCACCTTATTTTATTGACAACATCAAAGGATGTCCAACCGTATGGTTTGTCGACAAGAATCGTTTCTCCCGAGAGAAAGTCCATTACAGAAAATAGATTAATAACCCGCAACCAACGACAATTCTATACCATCCCCAAACGCGGAAACCGAATTTCTGAATAAGTTCGATAAAAAACTTTATTGCGAATATTGCAACGAGGAATGCAATGACATTTCCCAGCAAAAACATAATAATATGTTCTTGACTAGAAGTTATCATCTCATAACCTTTACAAGCTGTGTCATTGACTTTCCAGTCCTTTAATAATATACTGTACGTTGTAACTGCCAACATAGTAGGAACCGCAAGGAAAAAACTAAATTCTGCCGCCATTTTTCTAGTGAGTCCCTGTTGCATTCCGCCAATTATTGATGCCGCTGCGCGACTTGTTCCCGGCATCATGGCTAAACACTGCCAAAACCCAATTATCAGGGCTTTTCTCGTTGAAATTGCTGCTTCATCATTTATTTTTTGATGTTTGAAAAAACTGTCAATAAATAATAAAATCATACCCCCCACAATTAAAGTAATTGCAATGGGGATGGGTTTTTCTAATATTTTTTCGATTTGGTCGTCGAATAATTTTCCAAGCACGAGTGCAGGTATAACAGCGACTCCTAGCTTGATATAGAAATTAAGTGATTTAAAATCCATAAACTTTTTCCAAAAAAGCCAAACAACAGCTAATATGGCACCAAATTGAATCGATACTTGAAACATTTTCACAAATTCGTCTCCTTCATTACCCATGATTGAACTAGCAAATATCATGTGTGCCGTGGAAGAAATTGGTAAAAACTCTGTCAGGCCTTCAATGATGGCTAGAACAAGTGCTTCAATAATAGTCATTGGGGATTACTTTTTGTTCAACTTTTTGGAAGGAGAGACGTTCAATTTTTTAGAAAGAGATTCGTTAGATTCATCTTTATTTTCTGATTTTTTCGGTTTTTTCATAATCGCAAAAAACATGATGCCATAACCCAAAACAATTAGCATAGGGGCGAGGGTGATTCGCACATGGCTAAAAAGTGCATCACCGTCAAATTGAGACGGATCGTCAGCTCCTCCACCAATCATTAAAATATATCCAAGCACATTAATGGCCAATCCGATAAACAATAAGCGGTAATTTTCAGGGTGAAAACCAAAGTGATCGATGGGCTTTTTCATATCAGTATAAATCGTCTAATTTTTTACGAAGATAATTGTTTAGAGCGAACCATGTAGAAATTATTGTAAGAATTAAACCAAACGTGAATACACCAAGTGCCAATAAGAGGAAAGATGATACGCTATACGTCAAATCAACTGTGTCAATTGTATTATCCAAGGCATAAAAAATGGTCATTGTCAATGAAAGACCGATTAAGCTAGAAACAAGACCTTGAATAATCGCTTGAATAATAAAAGGTTTACGAATAAATCTGCCAGTTGCACCAACGAGTTGCATGGTTTTGATTGTAAATCGTTTTGAATAAATAGATAAACGAATGGTATTGTTAATCATTGCGACAGCAATAAGTATGAGTAGTGCTGTGATCAGCATAAATACGAATGTGAACTGATTAAACCCCCGATCCAGGCTTTCAATACTTTTTTTATCGTAGTTAACACTCTCCACTTGCTTAGGGTACAATTTCATGATTTTATTTTCGATGTGTTTCATGCCTTCAAGCGTTGTATATTCCGCACGAGGTTTAAAGCCAATAGATGATGGAATTAAAAATGTAGAGTCGATATCTAAAACGGTTTGATCTGATAACTCAGACTCGTCAAATAACTCATCCATGGCGCGCTCTGGAGAAACAAAAAATACTTCTTTCAATTCCTCCCAAGATTTCATCTCTTGTTCGATTTGTTTGATATCTGCGTCGTTAAAATTGGGTAAGAAAAAAACATCTCCTTGGAGATTTTCTTTAAATTGTATTTCCACATCACGGAGTAGGATAATACTACCGAATACAATACCAATCATGAAAAGTACGAGTGAAATACCAAAAATGGTAGAAACATAGTTGGTTCGTAGCCCTCTTTTGGCAAAATCATCAGAACGTTTGAAAAACATAAAACGAAGTTAATGGAAGAAAGAATATAAAGCCCAGAATTTACGAGAAGTATTAAACGTGTAATTGTGAAAATCAATTCAATAGGAACTCGTTGCTCCACCTATTTGTTCGATGGGGTGCCAGGTGGTCTTAATTTCTTGAAAATCATTAATAAAATGAAGCCCTTGGGCAGTGGAATTATTCCAATCTTCACTGTATTCGTAAAAACGTTTTAGGTTAGTTACGGCGGATAATTGCAAAGGAATATTTAGTTCTTTTCCAAGATTTGAGGTCACAAATGCATTCACATCCATGTGGGAAGCCAGTGCAGATGCCGTTTCTGTCAAGCTTCCCGTCAAGACATTGACCACCCCTCCCGGCACATCAGAGGCATGTATTACTTCGGTAAACGTCACTGCGCACAATGGATAATCGACCGAAGCGAGCACAACTGCAGTATTCCCACCGGCAATGACAGGTGCCAAGGCAGAGATTAATCCCAAAAAAGGAGATTTCTGATCGGCAATTAACCCAACAACACCCATGGGCTCGCAATTGGAAAAGTTAAAATGAGAACTCGATACAGGATTGACAGTACTTAAAATTTGGTTGTATTTATCGCACCAGCCTGCATAATATACGAGCCGCTCAATAGACAGGTCAACTTCACTTTGCGCTATTTTTTTTGATTGGCCTTGAAGGATCAATTCTTCAACGAATTGTACTTTTCGGCCTTCCAGTATTTCAGCAATTCGATACAAAATTTGGCCTCTGTTGAAAGCTGATTTCTCAGCCCATACGCCTTGTGCCTTACGCGCCGCAACAACAGCATTTCGAACATCTTTTCTCGAACACAAGCAAATGTTGGCGAGCCCTTTTCCCTCACTGTTTTTTACGGTGTAGTAGCGACCACTTTCTGTTCTCGGAAATTGCCCACCAATGTATATTTTATAGGTTTTTAGAATTTCAATTCTCTTCATAGTACTCAACTTAGTTTTGTGTATGCGGCTAATCCATGGAGCCCCCCTTCGCGTCCGAAACCACTTTCTTTGTATCCTCCAAACGGAGAAGTGGGGTCAAATTTATTATAGGTATTTGCCCAAACAACCCCGGCTTTTAATTTGGTGGTGAGGTTAAAAATTCGCGACCCTTTGTCTGTCCAAACTCCAGCGGCAAGTCCATAGGGAGTATTATTTGCTTTTTGAATGACTTCATCAATCGTCCTAAACGTTTGAATTGTTAATACAGGACCGAAGATTTCTTCTTGAACGATGGTATGTGACTGAGCAACATTTAAGAAGAGTGTAGGAGGACAATAATATCCTTTTTTTGGAATTTCACAAGTTGGTTGATAGATCTCCGCACCTTCTTTTTTCCCAACGGAAATGAAGGACTTAATAATTTCCAGTTGCTCTTTTGAATTAATAGCCCCAATGTCCGTGTTTTTATCCAAAGGATTTCCTACATACAAACTTTTTAATCGAAGTTTTAATTTCCTGATGACTTTATCGGCAATATTTTCTTGAACAAAAAGTCTTGAGCCTGCGCAACACACATGTCCTTGATTGAAGAAAATCCCATTTACAATTCCCTCCACCGCTTGATCGATTGGCGCATCATCAAAAATGATATTTGCAGATTTACCTCCTAGTTCTAAGGTTGCTTTTTTTGAAGTCCCTACGATTGCTTTTTGAATGATTTTACCAACTTGAGTGGAACCGGTAAACGCAATTTTATTGACATCAGGATGATTTACCAACGCTGCACCTGTATCTCCAAAGCCCGTTATTATATTTACCACGCCTTTTGGCAAGCCGATTTCATCGATGATTTCGGCTAATTTTAAAGCAGTTAATGACGTAGATTCAGCAGGTTTCAAAACGACGGTATTTCCGGTTGCGAGAGCCGGCGCAATCTTCCAAGCAGCCATCAAAAGCGGGAAATTCCATGGAATAATTTGCGCTGCGACCCCCAAGGGTTCTACTTTTCTGTTTGGAAAAGCGTAGCACAATTTATCCGCCCATCCTGCATAATAGAAGAAATGATTGCAGGCAAGTGGTATGTCAATATCGCGAGATTCACGAATAGGTTTTCCTCCATCTAAGGTCTCTACTACGGCCAATTCTCTGGATTTCTCTTGCATTACTCTTGCAATGCGGTATATGTACTTGGCTCGTTCGGACGGAGCTAATTTAGACCATGATGGGAATGCTGCTCTTGCTGCTTTGACGGCCAGATCGACATCTTTTTCATTGGCGTGGGCAACGGAGCTTAAGTGGGATTCATCTGCAGGGTTAATCGATGGAAAATAAATCCCGCTATTCGGCTTTACCCACTTTCCGTTGATGTATAGGGAGTATTGTTTCTGAATCGAAACATGTTGTGTGCTTTCCAATGAAGGGGATAATGACCATTTCTCTTTTTTATTCATTTTACTTTTAATCTATAGATATATAATCTGGTGAGGCGTAATGACCATTTTTGTTTTTGATGATTTGCATGAGCACGTCATTCGCCAAGCTGCTTGCTCCAAACCTGAACCACTCATTGGTCAGCCATTCCTCGCCAAGCACTTCTTTTACCATCAATAAATTATGAAGTGCTAATTTCGCGGTTGAAATTCCTCCCGCAGGCTTCATCCCAATCATGATTCCCGTCTGAGAAAAATAGTCCTGAATGGCCATTAGCATAGTATAGGTGACTTGCATGGTAGCTGCTGGCTGAATTTTTCCTGTAGAAGTTTTAATAAAATCTGCTCCTGAATGAATGGCAATATCAGATGCCAATCGAACATTATCTAAGGTTGTGAGTTCCCCGGTTTCCAGTATTACTTTTAACCTTGCCTTACCGCAAGCCTCTTTTACTTGAGAAATTTCATCATAAACAAATTGAAATTCGCCTTGCAAAAATTTTCCTCTCGAAATAACCATGTCAATTTCATCAGCACCTTGATCAACGGCAAACTTGGTGTCTAAAATTTTTACTTCTAAGGGTGCTTGTCCTGATGGAAAAGCTGTTGATACAGAGGCTACTTTAACACCTGTGCCACGAAGTTCTTTCTTCGCAAATTTCACCATTGAGGGGTAAACACAGACTGCTGCCACAGTCGGTAAGTCAGGAATTGAATCGTGTAAATGATGTGCCTTGTAGCACATTTGACGCACCTTTCCTTGGGTATCTTTCCCCTCCAGCGTTGTTAAATCAATCATGCTAAGTGCCATTCTCAACCCTTGAGCTTTTGATGCTTCCTTGACGCTTCTCGTTTGAATACGCGCTACCCGTTCTTCAACACCAACTTTGTCAA
>VGMK01000124.1 GCA_016866375.1 Bacteroidota bacterium | reverse complement strand
CGTCTAAGCCATAGAACATGCTCAATACATCACTCTCTCTTTGTGTCAAAGTAGCGAGAGAACTGCGGATGTCTTTGCGCAAAGACTCAAGTACAAGATTACTATCGGGAGGAGGAAGGGAGTCACCTGACATCACGTCATACATACTCGATGATGACTCGTCACCTTCTAAAAGAGGGGCATCCATTGAAATGTGGCGACCATTTTGCGAAAGCGACTGTTTTATCTCTTCCGTTGAGCAATTCAAAAATTCAGCCAACTCGTCTGCCGATGGAGGGCGCTCAAATTTTTGTTCTAATTCCGAATATGCGCGGTTTATTTTATTGATATTTCCAATCTTGTTTAAAGGTAATCTGACAATTCTTGCCTGCTCAGCCAACGCTTGTAGGATGGATTGGCGAATCCACCACACCGCATAGGAGATGAACTTAAATCCGCGCGTTTCATCAAAACGCTCCGCAGCTTTTATTAATCCGACATTTCCCTCATTAATTAGATCCGGCAGAGCAAGACCTTGATTCTGATACTGCTTTGAAACTGACACGACAAATCGTAAATTCGCTTTCGTGAGTCTTTCGAGAGCAGCACGATCTCCTTGTCGTATCCTGCGGGCCAAATCTACCTCTTCATCAGCAGTAATCAAATCTACCTTACCAATATCTTGAAGATACTTATTCAATGAATCTGTTTCACGATTGGTTACCTGTTTAGCAATTTTTAATTGTCTCATTTTAATTATTGAATTTCTTAGATTGTCTTTAACGTAAAACAAAAAGAAAAGGTTGAGTTTTAAACTTTTTTTTTTATCTCAGGTTACAAGTGAATGACCAAAACGCCTGATTTAATGAAAATTATCTCTGATTTTTTGAAAATAATCAATGCTCACATTTTCAATAGTTTTAGTAAGTCTTTTGCTAAAATTCTTAATTTCATCAAATCGTCGTTTGTAATTCCAGTGCCATACCGATGAAATTGCGCCTGGAGAAAAAAGTCATTGATCTTTGTGTTCAAGTCAAAATTGGTAGAGGTCCCAATAAAAGATTGTGTGATAGATTCAGAGGACAACCCGCGATGATCAATATTTAATTTTATGCTCATTGCTTTACAAATCGAATTCTCCAAATATTGAATAGCGGAATTATTTTCTCCAAGTTCAATAGCTTTTTCAGCTTCGTCAAGAGTTTCCTCCACCAAGTTCCAGGTAGCGACGAAGGTTTTATTATCATGAGCGGGCATTACCATTCGCTTCCGGAATTTTGGTCTTCCAATCATGCCAATGAAAAAAGCTAACGCAATAATAGCTGACAATGTTAACCACAAAATTGGATTTTTTAGGATTGAGTCCGAATCTTCATTAATCGGAGCATTTTGAACCAATGACGTTTTTTCAGAACCCGCGGCACCTTGTGTTGTTTTATCATTTTGACCTCCAGATGCTACTAATTCATTAAATATAATTGAATCAGATTCAAGTGTCTTGTATTTTCCTATTGAGGGATCGAAATAACTCATTTTAATTGGTTCCCAATTGGTGGGTTCATCGGTGGTGCACTGATAGCAATATTCGAATGTTAATTTACCTTCCGCACCATAGTCAGTAAAAGTATAACGAGAACTTGATTTAGGTTCAGTATATTCTTTCCAACCCTTTGGAACTTTAACAATAGGCACCAATGCATTCTGAATATTACCTTTACCCTCAAGATCAAGAGAAAAAGTTAACATTTCTCCTTTTTTTGCCGGCTTGGTTTTAACGTTTAGCGTCATTGCTATATCTCCAATAATTCCGGAAAAATTTTTTGGTTTATTCTCAGGGAGAGAAAGCACCTCTATCTTTGGAGAATTCGATTGAACCGTTAAATAACTGAAATTACTCTGAACATTTATTTTGAAAGGTTTAACCTTGTAGCTGCCTTTTTTACTAAAGAATATCACTTTTCGATCAAAAGTATATGTACTCCAATCCATCCCCATTATTCGCTCTGAGCTGCTTTTAATTTGTTCTGGATTTCCCAATTCGTGACTAGAGAGACTACCGTCAATAGTATAAGCTAAGTAACGATTCATATTGTCAAGACCAACTCGGGCAAGAACTTTAGACTCCAAAACAAGGGGTTCCCCTTCGTAAATCTTCAGCTTATTTGGATTAATCACACCAAATGCAGCTTTCTGCAGATCCTGACGACTATATTCCATAATTCCACTATTGGAATTTGATGGTACTTTGCTTACCTCTACAGTGATGGTATTGGAAGTGATTACTTTTCTACCGGATTTCAATGTTGCCGGACCTAAAACGTAAGTTCCCGGGGAATCAAAGTAACCGTCGCGTAGGTAGCCTAATTCAATCGTTAATTTACCTGAGTGATGCAACTGCTGTTGCATACTTGACTGCTCAGTAGTTCCATAATGAAAGGTAGTCGGAGTTTTTATTTCTATCGAACCGTTGACATCCGAAATTACTTTTATTTCAATACGTTCTCCAACGGCAATTTTGGTAGAATTCGTCTCTAAACGTACTGTCTGCCCCCAGCAACTAAGCGTTGTGAGAGGTATCAACCAAAATATAAACAATCTTCCTACCATGGTTTTGAAATGCCCCTACTTTTTCTCCTTGCGTTGTTCAATTTACTTTTTGTTTTCATCTCTTTTATTGCTAGGTTCTCTAGCATTTTTTCAATCTTCCTCCGTTCAATATCTCTATTTGTATATTCTTCTGTTTTTTGTTCGGATGGGGTTTGTTTATTTTTTTTGGTCGATTCAATCGTGTTATCCTGATTTTCAGTTCCCTTATCTTTTTGATTTCTATTTTTTTCCTGCTGACCCTTCCGCGCCGACTCTTTTTGTTTTTGGTCTTTATTATTCTCTTTTTCCTCTTTGTTTCTATTTTTAGCTTCTTTCTGTTTTTTTGATTTTTTCCTCATTGCTAAAGATAAATTATGTCTTGCCTCAGCGTCATTGGGATTTTTTCTTAGGACTTCTCTGTAGGAATTTATGGCATCCTCATATCTATTTTCTCTGTAAAAAGTATTTCCGATATTATAGTCAACATCTGAGTTTCTATTTCCTTGTTTTTTCTTGGCATATGCATTTCGTGCCTCATTAAATTTATTCTGTCGGTATAATGTTTGTGCCAATTCTTGAGCATAATCACCTTTTTGACCCGATAAAGAATCTAACTTTTGGTAACAAAAAAGGGCATCCTTGTAGTTTTTATTAGCATAAGCATCCTGAGCTTTTTCCAATAACTGAGTTTTATTCTGAGCAAAAAGAGCAGAAGAAAAAAATAAAAAGAACAAAAAACTTATTTTCGCCATAAGACTGGTAATAATAAAAGCATGCAAAATGCAACTAACGAAGTATAGACGAACCACTTGTATTGCATCGCATCAACATCCACCTCCAAAGTTCGAGAATTCTCTCCTTTCATAAGGTTAATTTGTGTTAATATCTGTTCAATATCAGGATAAGCTGCCGAGGAAATAATAGCACTGCCACCGGTTGCTGTTGCTATTTGTTTAATCGACTCATCATCAAGTTTTGAAATCCACTCGTTTCCATTATCATCCATAAGTTTTGATGCATCGTTTGTTGACTGCGAAGGTATTGGTCCACCTGTGCTCGTTCCCAGTCCAACGATACACGTTTTAATTCCCTTTGAGAGTAATTTCTTATAAATCTCGTTGTCCTGATTATCCGATTCGTGATTTTCTCCATCCGTAATCATTAAAACAGACTTGTTAGTGACGTTAGAACTGAACATTTCCTTGGCCTGTTGAAATGCTGCGGCAATGTCTGTCCCTTGCTGTTCAATTAGTTCGCTTTCAAGATTGGAAACCACCGTTCTTATAAGCTGATAATCGCGAGTAAGTTCAATTTCACGAATTGCATTTCCTGCAAAAATACAGAGGCCAATTTGTTCTCCCGAAGATTTAGAAAGTAAGGAGCTAATTACGCGTTTAGCTACATCCAAACGTGAGCTTCCCTGCATGTCCCTTACATTCATAGACTTCGAAATATCCAGGCAAACAATGAGCTCAGCATTAGATTTTGTCGCTTCGGCCTTTTCTTTTCCGTAAATAGGCATCGCTGCGGCAAATACCAATGCATACCAGATAACACTGCTTAAAAATAACTGGGTTAATGCATAATTAAAACGAAGAACCGAAGGTGAGCGTTTTCCCCAATTTATATTGTTTGTTTTAAAAATTGATTTTCCAAACATCCATGATAACGGAAGAAAAAATAAGAGTAAAAGAAGGTATGAGGGATGCATAAAATAAAAAAGTGGAACCGGCTCAAATCCACCACCGACATAAAAAAGAACCACCAGAAGAGTCCAGATCACTGTGTGAAGCAAAAATATTCTCAAATAAATGGCTCTTAAACTTTTCACTTATTCAATCGATTAATCGTAAAAAAACCAAACTCGAAAATAAAAATTATTAGGACGAACAACAGAAGCCAATTGAGAAAAGCGTAAGGTGTGGTGGGAGGTTCGATTTGACTTAAATTTTTACTCATTTTTTGCTTTTCCATTTTATCAATGCGTTGATAAATTTTTGAGAGACCCGCCCTGTCTATGGCACGAAAGTACTTTCCACCTGTTTGATCTGCTATTTTTTTGAGTGAACCCTCATCAATTTCTACCTCTTCGTACTCATAACTCAAACCAAATGGTGTAATAACAGGAGTCAACGCTTTGCCCATAGAACCAATGCCTATAGTGTAAACACAAATATTTTTACTTTTTGCCAATTCGGCTGCAGCCAATGGACTTAATTCTCCGGCATTATTCATTCCATCGGTTAATAATATGATAACCTTCGATTTTAATGTATCGCTCCTCAATTGCAATACGGCAGTTCCTAAGCCTGTGCCTATTGCGGTTCCTTGTTCCATTTCAAATCCATCAATTTCAGAAATTTTTGATTTCAACTGCTCGTAATCCAAGGTGGGAGCACACGCTGTAAAAGCCTCTCCGGCATATGCAACAAAACCAATTCTATCACCTTCGCGCTGTTCAATAAATTCATATGCTACATTTTTGGCTGCCTCCAATCGATTGGGAGAAAAATCTTTGGCCCGCATAGATAATGACACATCGATAGCCAAAACTATATCAATTCCTAGCGAATAATTGTCAGGGTGGATTTGGCTATCTTTCCAACGAAATGGTTTTGCTAAAATCAATATAAACAAGGCAAATACCCCCAACTTGAGGAAAATAATCAAAGTTCTCAACCCACCAATTAAGGTGCTCTCAAATCTTCGCTGTATAAACGGGGGGATTGAAAAAGACAAGTCCGCTTTTCGATAAAATTCCTTTCGAATTAGTAACCAACCAATAAAAGGCAAAAGGAATAGCAGCCAAAGGAAAAATGGCTGAAAATAATTATAACTCCAGGGATCGACATTCCAATTATTCCACATTGTCGTTACTGTTCCCCAATGATTCAATCAATCGAATACACATTTTCAATTTTTCCTCAGCAAATCTATTGCTGGAAGAAGAAGCTGCAAATTTTACTAAATCAGCACTATTTAAGAGTTCCTCAATTTGAAGTATACTGTTTTTTTGTAAACCCATTTTTTTAAGCAGAATTTTTGTTTCACTCGTTGTTTTGTCCAAAAGATTAATGCAATATTCCTCTGTTATGTAGGTTCTAAGAATCCATGACAACTTATCGTAATACTGTTTCTGATCTGATTCCCAAGACCTCGTATTTTTTAAATTTTCCAAATCGTTTAAAGCACGTTCTTTCGGTGTTTTTAACGATGAACGGGATGCTGACTTTTTCTTTTTTTGCAAAAACCAATACAAAAGAGCGCTAAAAAGACCTATTCCAATTAAGCTATACAGCCAATACACCCAGTTTTGAGGTTGCTCTTTTTCAGGTGAATTCTGATTTATTTCAGTAAACTTTTCACGAATGTCAATGATATCTCCATTACCTTCAATGACCCCTATGGCAACAACAACAGTATCTGATGAAAAGTATAACAAACTGTCCCCTAATTTATAGGTTTTCGATTTTAATACCACTCTGCCTGTATCCCAAGGAATAAGTGTTGTTTCAAACCTTTGCCATCCTACTTTGTCGCTCAAAATTTCCTCCTTTACCAGCTCAACAAAAGCAGTGTCTTTTGGACTTTCCACAGTAAATGAAGGAAATATCTTGGTTGAACTTTTAACCCAAGGGAAATTCCCATTCATTTTCACACGGTATGTCAATTTAATTGGAAATCCCACTTTCACAGTATCCTTGTCTAAGAATGACTCAGTTTGTTGTGCAGATAGGATTGAGGAGAATAAAAGAAAGACGAAAAAAACCCTCATACGTTATTTGTAATATGAATTTAGCGTTTTGAAGGTCGCAGCATTCGTAAATATTTTCCTTAGTTGAACTCCATTTTTTTTTGAAATTTGCTCCAAC
>VGMK01000123.1 GCA_016866375.1 Bacteroidota bacterium | reverse complement strand
TTCCTGGCGAAACAGGAACAACGTACCTACCAACCTACACGGGTATGTTTGCTTCTATAGCCACAAATAATTGTGGTTCTGACACCTCACAATGTATTGAAATGGAAGTCCAAGGGTTGAATGATCTGAATATACAGACCTTAATTATTTATCCCAACCCAACAAAGGACCTTATCACTATTAATGCTCAGAAATCCAAAATCCAAACTGTGGAACTTGTAGATTTAAATGGAAAATTACTATTAAAAAAAGCCATAAACACGCAAGCATTTCAACTTGATTTAACATTTTTTTCGGAGGGTATTTATGTATTGAAAATTTGCGATTCTGAGAACAGATCCACGCTGCACAGGGTCGTAAAGACTAATTTTTAGAGACAAAAACGCACAGTATAAATCATTATACTAAAAAATCCCCTCAAAGTTTTAAGGGGATTATCAGTACTCGAGGCGGGACTTGAACCCGCACGGGCAAAACGCCCACAGGATTTTAAGTCCGGCGTGTCTACCAATTCCACCACTCGAGCATTCCCGACCGGACTGTCGGGCTACAATCGTTCTCTCGAACTTTTGTGGTTTGGCGAGCGAGAAACGGGATTCGAACCCGCGACCCCGACCTTGGCAAGGTCGTGCTCTACCAACTGAGCTATTCTCGCTTATTATTAGAAATTTCCCACCATTTTCGGGGTGACAAAAATAGTTATATTTTTCATTTTAAAAAATTTTTCACTGAAAATTCACCCGAATTTTAAAGAGTCCTCGTTCGTAATAATGTATATTTGCACTGCTCCGTTCCATTATGAAAAAACTAATCATCGTACTCACTATTTTTGCCAACTTCGCTTTCGGGCAAAAAAACAAAAAAGTTGATCCCCAAACCTCTGCTATTACAAGCGAATTACTTGGTGGATTCAATTTTAGAAGCATCGGTCCTGCCTTTATGTCTGGCCGCATTTCCGATATTGTCATCGATCCTAGCAATGAAAATAGATGGTATGTCTCTGCAGGTTCTGGAGGTGTTTGGAAAACTGAAAATGCCGGTGCTTCGTGGCAATCCATTTTTGAAGAAAAAGGGTCTTATTCCATCGGGTGCCTCGCCATCAACCCAAGTAATTTCAACGAAATTTGGGTTGGAACAGGAGAAAATGTTGGAGGCCGACATGTAGGTTATGGTGACGGGATTTACCGAAGTACAGACGGTGGAAAATCATGGCAAAACATTGGTCTTAAATCAAGTGAGCACATTTCAAAAATTATTATTCATCCAAAAAACAGTCAAATCATCTGGGTCGCATGTCAAGGACCTTTATGGTCTTCCGGAGGGGAAAGGGGAGTATATAAATCTATTGATGGTGGAAAAACTTGGAAAAAGACATTAGGAGAGGGAGAATGGGTAGGTGCAACCGATTTAGTAGTAGATCCAAGAAATCCTGATGTGATATATGCTGCTACGTGGCAACGACATCGTACAATCGCGGGTTACATGGGTGGTGGACCGGGAACGGCCATTTATAAATCAACCGATGGTGGAGAAAATTGGAGTAAGTTGAGTAGTGGATTACCTTCATCAAACCTCGGAAAAATTGGACTGGCTATTTCACCTCAACAACCCGATATTGTATATGCTGCAATTGAATTAGACAGAAGAAAAGGTGGAGTTTTTAAAAGTGTCGATCAAGGAGCTTCTTGGAATAAAATGTCGGATGCTGTCTCTGGTGGAACTGGTCCGCATTATTACCAAGAACTGTACGCTGATCCTCATCAATTTGACAGGATTTATTTGGTCAGTTATATGATGTTTATTTCAGATAATGGCGGGAAAGACTTTTACACAATGAACGAAAACAATAAACACGTTGATAATCATGCAATTGCCTTCAAAAAAAATGACCCAAATTATTTGCTTGTTGGTACAGATGGTGGCGTTTACGAAAGTTTTGATAAAACAAAATCATGGAAATATGTCTCCAACCTGCCGCTCACGCAGTTTTACAAAGTTGCCGTAGACGACCAATTGCCCTACTATAATGTTTACGGCGGAACTCAAGATAACAGTTCGCAAATGGGACCATCAAGAACAACAAATATTAACGGAATTCGCAACGCAGATTGGAGCATACTTCTAGGTGGAGATGGTCATCAACCTGCCACTGAACCAGGTAATCCAGCTATTGTATATGCTCAATGGCAACAAGGAAATTTGGTGCGTCATGATCGTGCAACGGGAGAAAATGTATACATCCAACCACAACCGGAATTAGGTGAAAAATCGGAGCGATTCAACTGGGATGCACCTATTCTCGTGAGTCCACATAAGTCGTCTCGGATATATTTCGCTTCTCAAAGACTTTGGAAATCTGATAACCGTGGCGATTCTTGGGAAGTTATCTCTCCGGATTTAACAACCAACACACCAAGGACGCAAACACCATTTTTTGGTAAAAAACAAGCCTGGGATAATCCTTGGGATGTCTATGCTATGTCAAATTACAGCAGTATCACTAATATTTCGGAATCACCAAAAAAAGAAGGTTTATTATATGTTGGAACTGATGATGGAAATCTCCATGTTACAGAAGACGGTGGTAAAAACTGGAGAAGAATTCCTTTTTCTTCTCTTCCCGATTTACCGGCACAAGCATTTGTAAATGATGTGAAGGCAGATTTACACGACGAAAACACCGTGTATGCTGTATTTGATAACCACAAAAGTGGGGATTACAAAGCTTATGTGTATAAAAGTAACGACAAAGGAAAAACATGGGTATTGATTACAAAAGGAATTGCTGAACGTACAATCACGTGGCGCATTGTACAAGATCATGTGAAAAAGAATTTAATGTTTTTAGGGACTGAATTTGGTGTCTATGTTTCGATTTCCAATGGAGAAAATTGGTTGAAATTTAGTGCAGGTTTACCCACAATTTCAGTGCGCGACATGGCCATTCAAAAACGGGAAAACGATCTTGTTTTGGCAACTTTTGGTAGAGGTATTTACATTCTTGACGATTACAGTGCGTTAAGAACCCTGGACGAGGAATCTGTAAAAAAAGAGGCATTCATAACAACTCCAAGAAAAAGTTATTGGTATCAGCAGCGCTCTGTACTAGGTGAAGGAGGAAAAGCTTCCCAAGGTGATGGTTATTTTGTTGCTCAAAATCCAGACTTTGGGGTACAATTCACCTATTACATGGCAAGTTCTTTAAAATCTTCAAAAGAAAAACGAAAGGAACAAGAAAGTGAAGCACTAAAAGCTCAAAAAGAAGTGGCAATTCCGGACTGGGCAATTCTTGAAAAAGAGGAACTTGAAGGAGATCCAAAGGTAATGCTTGCAATTTATGGCGCATCAGGAGAATTGGTGAGATTAATCGAAGCTTCAAATGGAAAAGGATTTCAGCGTGTAAATTGGAACTTACGTAGAAAAGCTGTAGGTACTATTACTCCTGAAAATAAAGACTGGAAAAATGAAGGTCCTATGGTTGCCCCAGGAAAGTATCAAGTTCAACTTTTAAAAATTGAAAATCAAAAATGTTTCGAGTTAGGAGAAAAAGTTTCCTTTGAAATTGAGTCTCTTCCGGGATTAACACCTACAATTAAAGGAATGTCAGCTGAGGAAGTTACAGCGTTTTGGGTAAAACTAGACCAAGCGTATAGTGCCGTTCAATTATTTAACGAGCAAGTGAAAAAAGAGAAAAGAAGAGTGGAAACAATGCAAAAAGCGTTAACACTTTCTAGTAAAATTTTAGCGGATGAATTTTCTGCGCTTTCAGCTTTTTCAAGTAATTTTTTAGCAATAGAAAAACTCATCAACGGAAGTAATATCAAACAACAAATCGGTGAAGAAAATGAGTACCCAACAGTATATCATTACCTAGGTGCAGTGAGTACTGGCGTTGGAGGATCAACTTATGGTCCTACACCAACTCACCTAAAATGCATGAATGCAGCGGTTTCTCTACTAGAAAAAGCAAGGAAAGAATTAGAAATAGTCAGTTCCAAACTTCCTGAAATCGAGAAAAAAATCAAAGCGGCTGGAGTTGAAATACGTTTGGATTAAGATTTCTTTTCGAGCTGCCCGTTTGAATGTTTGGCGAATCTTCCCATTTCACGATCATGTACATGGTCGTAAGATGGCCAAGGCCAACCTCCAAATTGGGTTTGTTGATAATCTTGAAATGCCTGATAAATTTCTTCGCGGGTGTTCATAACGAATGGGCCATGTTGCACAACAGGTTCGTTTAAAGGTTTACCTTGGAGAACTAATACTTTACAAACTTCTGCTCCGCTTTTTAATTGAATAGCCATATTTGGATCTACATCCACCGCATGATAATGTGGAATTTCCGTATTTCCAATAGTTAATGAATTGCCTTCGTAGAAATAAAGGGAACGATTTACACCTTGCGCAGTGGCTTCAAGTGTAAAAGAACTATTTGGATCAAGATGAATGTTGTAAATGCCAACATGGTTATCTTCCGGAGCTGCCCATGAATCTGGTGGTGCCGATTCTGCACGGTGAGCACCTAATTTTCCAACCAATACCTCTACATGAACACTGCCATCACCTTCATTTACAGTGTATTTCGGAACATTTTCAGACCAGAGCATTTTAAAATGTGGGGCAACCATTTTGCTTTTCTTTGGTAGATTTAACCAAATCTGAAAAAGCTCCAAGGGATTATCCTCTTGGGAATTTAACAAAGGAAACATTTCTGCATGCTGAACACCTTTACCTGCTGTCATCCATTGCACATCGCCATTGCCATATCTTCCTGCTGCTCCAGTTGAATCGGTGTGATCTACTAATCCTTTTCTTACCACCGTAATCGTTTCAAATCCTCTGTGAGGATGACCAGGGAATCCAGGAACCTTCATACCATGATACATCCTAAAACCATCTTTAACTATGAAATCTTGGCCCATATGTCTACCATTAAAGTAAGTAGGGTCTGGTCCTAATTCATCATTTCCTTTAGGAAAAAAATCTTCGTGATGAACACAAAATAAAAAAGGATCTAAGGTCTCCCACTGAAATCCTAATGGTCTAATTTTTTTTATCATGGTTTGTGTATTTTTTTCTTGTTTGTCATTTTTGAACCAAGCAATAAATGGAGCCGAGATAGCCGCGCTCAAGCCTAAGGTTAATTTTCCAACAAAACTTCTTCTTTCCATAAATCAATAGTGTTGATTGATCAAAAATAAACATTCTACTATATTTTGCGAATTAACCTAGTGTATGAAAATCAAAAAGCCCCTTAGCGGGGCTCATTGATGAAAAAAGTATTTATGATTTAATTGTTGCCTTACACTTAAACAAGGTTTTGATGATGTTCAAGTAGTATGTTATAGCGGTTTAGAAATAACAAATATTGTGCCATAAAAAACAAAAAGTTCAACAATGTTGAACCTTAGCAAAAATAGAAAATCATCAAGAACTTCGACAAATATTCTTTATTTATCGTTAAACGTGTACCCTACACCTTTAATTGTTCTAATGTAATGATCTCCTAATTTCTCTCTTAATTTTCGAATGTGAACATCAATTGTTCGTTCGCCAACTATAGTTTCATTTCCCCAAACAATAGCAAGTATCTGATCCCTGTTGTACACTTTTCCTGGCCTGCTAGCCAAAAGTTCTAAAAGTTCGAATTCTTTTTTCGGTAGCACCAATTGATTTCCTTTAATTTCCACCATGTACTTTTCACGGTCTATTTTCACCGAACTTTCACCTACTTCAACCTCTATTCCCTTGGATTTATCTAATCGTCGCAATAAACTTTCAATTTTTGTAATCAATAAACGAGGTCGGATTGGTTTTGTAATGTAATCATCTGCACCAGCTTCAAATCCCGCAATTTGAGCATAATCCTCTGCCCTCGAAGTTAAGAAAGCAATAATTGGTTGGGATAAATTCAAATCTTTTCTAATCACTTGACACGTTTCAATGCCATCCATTTTCGGCATCATCACATCTAGAAGAATTAACGATGGACTGATTTGTTGTGTCATTTTAATCGCCTCTTCACCGTTGGAAGCTGTAAAGACTTTGTACCCTTCTTTTCGAATGTTATAGGATAGGAATTCCAAAATATCCGCTTCGTCGTCAACTAACAAGATTGTATGGCCTTTAAGATTTTCCATAGTGGCAGAGGTAAAAAAAACCGGGTCAGTTTCCCAACCCGGTCTCTTTATTAATATTATTTATTAACGATTAATTTTAATATAACGCTATCGTAAGCATTCGTCAATACCACTTGATAAAGACCTGCACTAAGCGTTGATGTATTTACTGTAACTTCATTTAATCCAATGTTAGAAGTCGTATTGCTCTCCAAAATTCTTCCAAACTGATCTTGAAGTGCGATTGTCGTTTCAGTTCCTAAATTATTTACAAACTGTAGTGTCGCATTTGCATTAGTTGGATTAGGATATAATTTCACTT
>VGMK01000122.1 GCA_016866375.1 Bacteroidota bacterium | reverse complement strand
AATTGAACTGCTTTTTCAATGGCACGTTGCCAGGTTTTATCATAAAAAATTGTGGACTGCGCAAGATAAGTACCTTCTTGAATCAAGAACATTAAAATGAAAATGAATCTCATTCCTTGAGTAATTTTTCGATGAGCACCCTAAACTCCTTCTTATAATCTTCATACACCTGACCTGTGGCAGGGCCACTGAACCCTGTGTGTATGTATCGTATTTTTCCATTTCGATCCACTAAAATACTGGTTGGGAAACTTGAGATTTCGTTGAGCATAGGGAACGTTTCGGATGCCTGCTCTTTTGAAGCACTTCCAGCATAACAAACAGTGTATGGAATTTCCATCCTTTTTGCAAATTTCTTGAGCTTCAACAAAGCGGAACTTATTTCCTGCTGATTTTCATAGGCAAAAGCAATAATTTCTAATCCATTTTTGGCAAAATCCTTGTGTAATTCCTTAAAAAATATAATCTCGTCTAGGCAATTAGGACACCATGAACCCATAATTTGATAGAGTTTTGTCGTTGAATTTTGCTTGGAACGATAGAATTTTCCCTTCAGCGTTCTAACAGACGAAAAATTAATGGCCCGGTCATTTACTACATAGGTAAGGGATGACGCTTTTCTAAGCATCGCATTGTCATCTGCCTTCCCTCTCCATCCCGTGCGATAACTTGATCCACTGTAAAAATTTCCCTTGATACTGTCTCCTTTAATTTGTCCCTCAACGAGCAGCGCCCAAATTCCATTGAAGGTGGACATTGTAAAAGAGTTCGCATTTGAACAGCCCGCCAGATAACGGTAATCGCCCGTTTCAGTTAAAATAGTCCCTTGCAATTCCCTTGGGGAAGAGATATTCAACCCATTACTAAGAATGAGCACAGCAGTATTTTTTTGATTGTCGTCGTCAAATACTATTTTGTATTTAGGCATGATCACGTCGCTTGGGTTTTCGTTTGTGGTCCATCCACATCGCACACCGGCCTCTTTTGTGCCTAAAAAAGGGATTTTTTGAATTTTTTTCCTGTTTAAGTTTATCCAGTACCCTCTCATTTCCACTTTTTCCAAACTAAATCTAATATATGAGTCAATCCGTGGAAAAAAAGCCGTAACACTGTCATTTTTTTGAAGACACTTAAGCTCTATGCTTTCATTTCCATTTTTAATCGTCATCACATATTTTTTTCCAACTTTCGAAAAATCAAATAAAAACGGAATTTCTAAGCGATCATTCATGCTGAGCGTTCCTTTCCAAAGTTGATGGTTCACTCCGCTAATCACTTGTGCAGAGAGATTGATTGTGAATAAAAAAATAGAAAGAAAGAATAAACTTTTCATGATTTTGAGTGCCTAATTTAACTCCTTTCCTTAAATTAACTGACTTTTTAAACAAGTTTGTGATGGCACTTTCAAAAAATAAGTGCATGCAACTTTTAACAAATATCGTAAGTCTAAAGTATGCTGTATGGATGAAATTACACTCATCGCTGAATGTTTAAGAGGAAATCCAAAAGCACAGAAAACGTTTTTTGACAAGTTTGCCCCCAAAATGATGACCGTTTGTTTGCGTTACATGAAAAGCAGCGAAGAAGCCGAAGACATGTTGCAAGACGGTATGATTAAAGTTTTTAATTACTTAGATCGATACAAAAACGAAGGATCATTGGAAGGATGGATAAGGCGTATCATTGTAAATACTTGCCTGGATCAAATTAGGAAGAATGCCAAGCTAATTGAAGTTCAGATTACAAATGAAGTGGAACACAAAGTCACACCCCACGATAATGTATTTGAGCATATAGCAGCAGAGCAACTACTTGCCCTTATCCAAAAAATGCCTGACGGCTACCGAGTGGTATTCAACATGTTTGCGATTGAAGGTTTTAGCCATCAAGAAATTGCACAACATTTGAATATAACAGAAAGTACATCCAAATCGCAATACCTGAGAGCAAGGGCTTACTTGAGAGAACGAATAGAGAAGAGATAATGGAAGAAAAAGACCTGTTTAAAGACCTTTTGAAAAATAAGTTGGAGAACTTAGAATCTCCCGTGCGCTCAGAAATTTGGTCAAGCGTGTCTTCGTCTATTTCAAGTGGTACGGCAGCTGTTGGCACAGGCATGAGTGTACTCACAAAAATTGTCATTGGAGCTTCAATTGTAACAGCCACGGCAACGGCCATTTTTTATAATTCTTCGAATCATACTCAAGAGGAGAAAAAAAGTATAGAAACTCCTATTGTCCCCTCTGAGGTAGAAGAAGTGAAAATCCCGCCGGTCGAAGTGAAAGAAACACACAAAGAAGTTCAGGTAATAAACCCTGAAACTCCCTCAGCAATTAGAGATGAAAAAAATATTGTGAAACAAGTTGAAAATAAGAGCGTTTTACTCAGTGATCAAGCAACCAATGGAACCATACCTGAAAAAACAGTGGAACCTATGCGTTCGAACCCGTACCCAAAAGCTATCACTGTACTCCCCATCACACCCCAAACATCCTCAAATGACAAAATGCAGCTCCCGAAATCGAGTAACGTTGAGTTGATTTTGCCAAATATTTTTACCCCAAATGGAGATGGTATTAATGACAAACTCACTTTAGATCTCTCCATGCTATCGGAAGCATCTGTTGTTATTTTAACTGCTAAAGGAGAGGTTGTACATTCGGCAAAAGGAGAAGAATTCAATTGGGATGGTCATGACAGAAATTCAAATTTAGTCCCTTCGGGAAGTTATATATACTTCATAACTGGTACTGATATTAACGGATTGACATACAAAAAATACAGTGCCTTAGAAATTAAGCATTAAAACCTATTTAAATTTATGTCGTGATTTCAGTCCACTGCATACTAAATGGGAGTAAACAGAAATCAAAACCATTAATTCATTTTATTTCCAATTGCCGTTCCTCACTCGGTAATTCCTTTGTACTTTCCGAGACTACAGAACCTTTACATGCATCCAAAATTGCAGAAAAAGTTAGAGAGAAAATCATTTTAATCATCGGCGGAGATGGAACAGTGAATGAAGTAATGAATGGATGGGTTAAAATGAGCTTAAACCAAAGATTGTAATTATCCCATACGGGACGGGTAATGATTTTGTGAGAGGTATAAATTCCATAATAAATTTTGATAATTTCATAAATTGTATTCATCATTCCGATATAGTTGAAATTGATCTCCCATTCGTACAGCAAGAAAATTCCATTCGATATTTTGTGAATATTTGTGATATTGGATTTGGCGGTAAAGTGGTACGTAAACTGAATCAAAATAGGAAGCGGTTTGGTCCAAGATTTTCTTATGCCATCTCCACCGTTCAAACATTTCTAACTTACCGTAAAAAAACCATATCCCTGTCATCAGAAAATTTAGAAATCAGAAGAAAATCGTTAATGATTGGAATTTGCAATGGCCCCATGTTTGGCGATGGATTAATTATTCAACCCGATGCCAATGCACAAGACAGTCTTTTACATTTCGCTTTTTTTAGTCAGGTTTCACTAATCGATTATTTATTAAATATTAGGAAGTTGTGGCGCGGATTCAAGATCAATCACAAAGAGGTAATTTATGGAGTTGATAAGCGCTTTATTGTGACAGCTGATGAAGAAGTTTTTGGAGAATGTGATGGAGAACTATTTATTGGTAAATATTTTACAATTGGAATATCCGCGTATAAATTCCCATTAATCATTGGTTGTTTAAAAAATTGAGTAGATTTGAATTATGGCGCGTAAAAGTGTAATTATCACTGCGGGTGGAATTGGTAAGAGAATGGATAGCGACCTGCCCAAACAGTTCCTCACACTCGGTACGAAACCAATTCTCATGCACACCATTGAGTTGTTTTACCAATTTGATGAAACTATTGAAATTTTGCTAACCTTACCCGCTGATTGGAGGGGGTATTGGGAGACCTTGGTTGAAAAACATTATTTCCGAATTCCGCATTTAGTAATTAGCGGTGGGGAGGAGCGATTTTTTTCGATAAAAAATGCATTACGAAAAGTAACAGGGGAGTTTGTGGCCGTGCACGATGGGGTTAGACCATTTACATCGCAAGAAGTAATTAAATTATGCTTCAAGGCCATGGAGCAGCATCAAGTTGTAGTACCTGTAATTCCGGTAAGAGAATCTATGCGAAAAATAATTGATGGGAATAATCACGCGGTAATGCGCGAAGATTTTAAACTAGTGCAAACCCCACAATGTTTTCATTCATCGGTTTTGAAAACTTTATATGAACAAAATTATAGTCAATCATTTACAGATGACGCTAGTCTTGCGGAGCTTATGAAAATTCCTGTCCACCTCATTTCGGGTAATGAAGAAAACATAAAAATTACTACTCGAATGGATATGTTGGTGGCCGAAACATTATTTGCGCGAAAAAAATGAAAAGACCCCCCACCTTAGTTCCTGGTGACTTAATTTTCATTACGGCGCCCGCAAAGGCTATCGAAATTGAGTATATTGAGCATGCCATCTCCTTATTCAAGGATCAAGGATTCAGGGTTGAAGTTGGCAACTATTGTGTTGGAAAATTTGGTTATTTTTCAGGAACAGACAATGAAAGGACCCAGGATTTACAGCAAGCCATAGACAAGGAAGAAGTTAAGGCAATTTTTTGTGCAAGAGGGGGATATGGGAGCATTCGCATTCTTGATTCAATAAATTGGGCAGCCATTGTTAGGAATCCTAAATGGTTAATTGGCTACAGTGATATCGGTATTTTTCATCATCGTTTGTTGAAATTGGGTATCCAATCTATCCATGGCACAATGCCTCTGAACTTCAAAAAAAATTCACCCGAGGCTTTGCAATCAGTTTTTGATGCTGTGAAAGGGAAAAAATTGAGTACGACTTACCCCTCAAATACTGCAAACAGAAAGGGAGAAGCGAAAGGAATCTTAGTCGGTGGAAATTTGAGCATTATTTATTCGCTTCTTGCAACGAAAGACTGCTTTGATTTCAGGAATACTGTCTTATTTATTGAAGACCTTTCAGAGCAACTTTATCACCTTGACCGAATGATTTTCACCTTAAAAAAAGCAGGTGTTTTTGACCTCATAAATGGATTGATCGTAGGAGGTATGACTGATATGAAAGATACATCCGATACCATCGGATTATCCGTCAATGAGATAATTCTTCAACACCTGAAGTATGTAAAAATTCCTGTCGCTTTTGATTTTCCATGTGGACATATTTTTGATAATCGCGCGATGATTATAGGAGCTGAAGTTATTTTTTCTGTGTCTGATAAAACAGTTAATCTTTCTTATCAATAATTGTTATAAATAAGAACTAATTTCAAATATTGTTGTTCAATACACTAAATTTACAAGCGAAATAAGTTTTTTTCGTATGAGTAATTCCGCACTAATCAAATCTTCGATTGCCAAGAAATACTGGATGGCCTTAACAGGTCTTTTCTTGTGTTTATTTTTAGTAGGTCATTTGTTAGGCAATTTGCAGTTGATTTTTAAAACAGGGGAAGAAGGGCGCCGTGCCTTTAATGAATATGCTTACTTCATGGGACACAATATTTTTATAAAAATATTGTCGTACCTTACCTATGCCTCTATTCTTTTTCATGCGATAGATGGCATTCTTCTTACAATTCAAAATAGAAAAGCAAGGCCCGTAAAATATGTTTACAGCAACCCCAGTGCGAACTCATCACTTCCCTCGCGATGGATGGCACTACTCGGTTCCCTAATATTAGTCTTTATTGTAACCCATATGGCCAATTTTTGGTGGAAGATGAAAGTCTCCGAGGAAATACCGCTACACACGTACAAATTAAAAATCGACGAAAGATTAGAACAATTACCTGATATCGACTATTACTACACACATGTTCCAAGTACCTATCCAATTCCGAAGGATACTGCACAAATTGAAGAAAGAGGAACAGAATTATATCTGAAGTCATCAAATCTAAAATTAGCGGACTCTTACAGAGACTTACACACTGTTGTAATGGACTTTTTTAATCCTGATGTAAATAAATCGGCAATTTTTTATGTGTTTATTTACGTAATCAGTATGGGCGTTCTTGGCTTTCACTTATGGCACGGGTTCGCTTCCTCATTCCAATCCTTGGGTTTAAATCATCCAAAATACAATAAGCTCATAAAAAAAGTAGGTCAAGGCTTTGCCGTAATTGTTCCCTTCTTATTTGCTATAATTCCAATATTAATTTTCATTAATAAATGAAATGAATATGAAATTAGATTCTAAAATACCCGAAGGTTCGATTGCCGAAAAGTGGACCAATCACAAAAACCACATGAAATTAGTGGCGCCAAACAACCGTCCTAAAATTGATGTTATAGTGGTTGGAACGGGTTTAGCCGGTGCCTCGGCCGCAGCCTCTCTCGGTGAAATGGGCTATAACGTCAGCGCTTTTTGTTTTCAAGATTCTCCTAGACGTGCACACTCCATTGCGGCGCAAGGCGGAATAAATGCGGCGAAAAATTATCAAAATGATGGGGACTCTGTATATCGCTTGTTTTACGATACCATCAAGGGAGGTGATTACCGTGCAAGAGAAGCAAACGTTCATCGTTTGGCTG
>VGMK01000121.1 GCA_016866375.1 Bacteroidota bacterium | reverse complement strand
AACAAGCAGTTGTAGGTTGTGTAGGTTGTGTTCCTGTTACATCCCATTGACAGGTTGTGGTATTGAATGTTGCTGTTTCATAACATGCAGTTGTAGGTTGAGTGGGTTGTGTTCCTGTTACATCCCATTGACAAGTGTTTGTGTTGAACGTTGCTGTTTCGTAACAAGCAGTTGTTGGTTGAGTAGGTTGCGTTCCCGTTACAGCCCACTGACAGGTTGTGGTATTGAACGATGCAGTTTCGTAACAAGCAGTTGTTGGTGGAGTAGGTTGCGAACCTGTTATATCCCATTGACAAGTGTTTGTATTGAACGATGCAGTTTCATAACAAGCAGTTGTAGGCTGAGTAGGTTGTGTGCCTGTTACATCCCACTGACAGGTTGTGGTATTCAAGGTTGCTGTTTCATAACACGCTGTGTTTGGTTGCTCAGGTTGTGAACCCGTTACATCCCATTGACAAGTGTTTGTGTTGAACGTTGCTGTTTCGTAACACGCTGTGTTTGGTTGCTCAGGTTGTGAACCCGTTACATCCCATTGACAAGTGTTTGTGTTGAACGTTGCTGTTTCGTAACACGCTGTGCTTAGTTGCTCAGGTTGTGAACCCGTTACATCCCATTGACAAGTGTTTGTGTTGAACGTTGCTGTTTCATAACAGGCAGTTGTTGGTTGAGTCGGTTGCGTTCCCGTTACATTCCATTGACAGGTTGTGGTATTGAATGTAGCCGTTTCGTAACAAGCAGTAGTGGGTTGAGATGGGATTTGTCCATTGTAAAGTGACTGTATTTCACAAAGGGTCAAGGCACGGTTCCAAGAACCAATATCGTCTATTTCTCCGTTGAAATAATACAGGTCTTGTGCTCCGTCATGATGCTTTCCTAAGGAAAAAGGAACATTGAACTGGCAAAGAGTAGTTAGATTTGTAGTGGTTTGGATTAAATTATTGTTTAAATAAAGTTTATATGTTCCATTCAGGTCACAAGTAAGCACAAGATGATACCATTGATCGATTCCCGTTGTCATAATATTAACAAGATCAAAGTAGTTTGGACAGATATTACCACATTGGCCACAGTTTGTCGCAAACTCACGAATAGAATTATTGTATAGTTCAACTATGTATCCAGCACCCCTATTACAATTATCCTTGTGCTGAACTATTCCCATATAACTCTGATTTAAAATTGATGAATTAAACCACAGCGCAACAGAAAACTCAATGGTTTGAGGAATGCCCATTTCAATCCAATCATTCCCATCAAACCCATAGGCCTGATTGGCATTTCCAAACCGATCAATCGTCAGCGTAGCACCATTCACTGTTCCATTATTCCCATTCCCACTTTCATCATTTGCATTTCCGTTAAACGGCCACCAACCAACTAAACCATTTGTTGGAACATAGCTTGGCACTTGCGCCATACTTGCGGTTGTAAAACCAAACACTGCAACCACTGATAATAGTAAACTTCTTTTTTTCATTTTTTCTTTGTTTGTATTCTTTTAAATTTTGGCAATTTTCATCAAGCTTGCCCATAACGTTTTGCGTGTAGGCAATATTGCTTACACCGGTTTGCAGCCATACGCAGGCAGGGATTTTTTCCACTAAACTTCCTACGAAGAACTGAATTTCAAATATACCACTTTCCTCTCTCACTACGAACCAAACCCCTGCTTGCGTGTAGGTGATGTTAGCCACAGGTTTTTTTTTGCAGGAATCTTTTTCTTCAAGGTCATTTAATAGTTTAATATTTTCAAACATTTAGGTGTCTTGAGTTTATCTATTTTTAAAATATGTGACAATCATTTCTACATTCAGCTTCATCTTCTATCTTTTGATTAGACTTTTTTCAATGAAAAGTAAGTCAACTTTCTCCATAGCCATTCCAATGGTCCGAATCGGTATTTTTTTAATACCAAAGGAGAAACTATCAAAATTAATCCCCAGACAGCAATTACAATAAGAAACTGCTGCATTCTGTCAAGCGTGCCGAAAAGACCTAATCCATGACCATTAAAAATTAGAGTGCAAATCACAGACATGCCTATATAATTGGTGAATGCCATTCGCCCTGTTGCTTGCAGTCGATTTTGAAGTTTTTTAAAAATTCCTTTCTTGTAACACCAAATTACTAATCCGATATAGCCTAATGCCATAAAAAGACCAGATACAAATTTATAATTCGCACCAATGTTCATCACATAAGCACTGGACCATTCAGAAGCATACACATGGCTCAATCCTATGCCAGAAAGTATCAATCCCGGTACGAATCCTACCCATATCATCTTTTTATAATATTCAGTTGATTTATCTGCAGTTAAAATGCCTTTTCGATATAATATCATCCCTAACAACATCATTGCACTGGAACGCCAAAATATTTCAGTCATAAAAAAAAGGGTTTGAAGTTCTATGGCCTCTTCCATTCTTAGTGGCATTTGCTCAATATAAGAACCTTGCATTATTTGGGTTTGTTCAGCGATTTGTTCTGTAGACGGGTAAAAAAAAGCAAAAGTACTTTCGAGTTGGTCAGCGGGCATACCGTAATAAGTCATTACGTTAAAAGTTAAGGGGATAAGAAATAGAATAATTGACATAATAAAGAGTGTTCGAATTGACTTTTTTCTAAAAAAGAAAATCAAACATCCACAAATGGCATAGGCTACTAAAATATCTCCTGGCCAAATGAAATAGGCATGTATTAAGCCGAAGACCAAAAGCCAAAACATTCTTTTGTAGTGCAATACAAAAGCGTGATCCCCTTGTGCTTCTGCTCTTTGTGTGAATAAAACAACCCCTGCTCCAAATAGTATTGAGAAGATTGACATAAATCGAGTATCAGCAAAAATGTCGTTAAATGCATGAAAATATTGGTTGTACCCATACAAACCAGCACCAATTGTGGTATTTATGTACGCTATACCTATATGGGAAAAAGAGGTAATATTCATAATCAGAATTCCCAAAACCGCAAAACCACGAAGCAAGTCGAGCGAATTAATTCTGTTTTTTAAAATACTAGACTGGGGTAAACTTGACATTATTACTTGTATTTATAATTTAAGTTATTATTTTAATCAAAATCAATTTATGCTATGTTGTGTAACTTGTTGCTAACGGTCGAGGCTAAAAGCTGGCGAACATTTCGGAGCTCGTCACTGTCAACCTGCGATGAAGTTTATTAGTTGCAATGCCTTTCATATTAGCACTTTCTGCCCGCTTGATTTTAGCCTTTGTTAGCAAACGTTTAATTGTCTTTCTTCTTTTTTGTCAATCCAACTATAAAGAAAATTGCTAAGATTAATACGATAATCCACCAATTCTGAATTAGAAATCCAAGCACACTGATTTGGTCAGACATGAAATCATATGGGCCTCCAGTCTCAGTGTGACATCCCGTAAATATCAGCAATAGAATTAGGTAACTAATAGTCTTTTTCATAATTATTTATTTATAAGTAATTGTTCGCATAGTAATAGTTTGAACGCCTAATTTTCTATCTGCATTACCGCTTGAATTCATATGTTTTTTTTCCATTTTTGTTAATCTTGGAATAACCAATGAAAAAAGAGTCTTTCGTTGTTTCACTTATCGAAGTAAAACCAATTTCAGTTGAAATAGCACCAGTTAATTCATAACTACCGTTAAATATTGCTATATAATTACCAGGCTTTGGACAATTTTTATGACAACTAATCAGTATTAGCGAAAGGATTAATATTTTAATAATTGTTTTCATCATAAATCGTATTAATAGCATTTATTAGCATCTAAGTATAATTGACCACCTACCGGAACTGTAAAATCTCCGTTAATTGTTATCCCATCACTTGCTCTTAAAATAATATTTTGTAGTTAATTGCTCACAACTAGCGCTTTGGCACAAGTAATATATGCATAAACAACATGTCATTGGTTCGCTAGTCCTTTTTCAATACGCAAGTAGGCAACAAACTGCTTGTGGAGTAAATTCCAATGCACTTAATTTGGCTTAATATTCTATAATCGTGAAGCCTTCAGGAATGATAAAATCTGACGGTTTTACTTCGATTTTAATGATGGAAGTTACTTCAAATTTGACTTTTGTACCATCCGACAATGTTCCTTCATTCAGAAGGGGAAATCCTGAGGGGCGTGAAGCGGAGGAGGAAACGTATTTACGAATAGGACTAATCAAAAAGGGGTTGAATTTTAAATCGCCCGCGAACCACATTTTGCTTTCTGAGTTACCTTTGAAACTTCCGCATTTTTGAATGTATTCGTCGCAAGGATACCCAAGAAGGATTATCTTTTTGCCCGTTTTTACAAAAGTGCAATTGCAAACTTCCAGGGTGTCCAACGTTTCTTGTTTCATTTTAATCGCCATGTTCTCTTCCGGAAAGAGACCGTAACTGCCGTTATCCAAAAAGTTAAGCATAATCATTTCAATTCCTTCCATGTTGAAGGTGTATTTGGACGCCTTTTCAGCAATAGCGAATCGGTAATTAGCTTCCTGATCTCCAACGGTTATCTTGCAGTCTAATTGGTATTGAGCTCTAGTGAGCAATGAGCAAGAAATACAAGCCAATAATAATATTCTTTTCATACGGTCTTATTTTCCTCGAATATAGAAATATTTTCTATAATTTAAATAAGGAATAGTGCAAATGATGTTCATTCAAAGAATGTAATTTCCATTAATCCAACAACGTTTGCTTTTGTGTTATGAAAAGTTGATTTTAACAAATTACCATCTAAGGTGCCAGTTATTGTACCATCACCATAAGTACCAGTAATACTTCCTTTTTTACCTTCTTCAATGGTTACGACATCACCATTTTCTATGGTGTAGGTTGTGTTTAGTTTAATCATTGTTTCTCTATTTGATTGATTTTCAAATTTGGTGTTTCTTTTCAATTTATCTATAACTTATCTATAACGTTTTGCGTGTAGGCGCACACCCGAAGGTTGAGCTTACACGCTGTTATAAGCCGTTTTTCTAATGGTTCTTTGTGCTAATTAGTTCAAAAATCAATTCTGTCAAAGTTTGCAAATCACTTTCAATTGTGCCCTTCATATATTGTTCGTAAACACTTTTTTTGTCTGGCGGGTTGAGATTAAGAGTCAATCCTTTTTCTAATGCCAACAGCCTTAAAAACTCCCTTTGTGCTCGTCCGTTTCCCTCTCTGAATGGGTGTAAATAATTGACGTTATCTAAAATTTCTGCCAACTTCTCGGCTAAGAGTTTATTGTTGTCTTTCGGAATTTTCTTGAATTCAGCAATTAATTGGTCAATGTATCTGAAAGCGTTGCCAAAGTGTGAAGTAGGGAAGAACTGCTTACCGTCTTTGCTAATTTCAACTGTTCGCTTTTTACCTGCCCAAACGTAAATGTCTTGAAATAGATGTCTATGGATTTCAAAAAGGCTGTCAATATCCTTGAAATTTATAGGGTTTTCGTAAAGTTCTTGAAGTCGTTTGGTTACTGCACCACTTTCAACAAAAAGTAATACATCAGGGTCTGTAATGTCTTGTAAGTTCCTTAAAAGTCCTGTTTTCGGGTCAGTGTAGGTAAAGTCAGGGTCTAAGTATTTGTAGGAATTAGACATAAGCTTTTTGTTTGGCAAATGCCACTAGTTCTGATAGCGTTATTTTTCCAGTCACATAGTCCCGTATAATTTCTATTCCTTTAGGTGTTGGTTTAAATCCTTCAAACATATTGCTTCCCAATGCGTTTGCAGTGCTTTCAAGCATTTTCAAGTCCGAAAACTTAACTCCCATTATTGTTAAATTGCTTCTGTCTATTTCTATCGTATTGAACATATGTTTCAGACTTAATATCCTTACCAAATTTACAAAAAAATTAGGTCAAATCGTTTGTTTTCTGTTGTGTGAAAATAGATTATAACGTTTTGAGTAGGAGATGTTACAAGTATTAAATCAACTACTTTTTAATATTGTATGCAATTCCCACATATACTTGAGAAAACGTTTCACTACTAAATCCGGCAATTGTGTTATTTTGGAGTCTCCATTTGCTCTCAGCTAATGATGCCTCGCCTCCTATCTTTAATGTGAACCTTTCCCACGATAACCATACTGCTCCACCAATGGCAGAGCTAAAAGTATTAAATAGGAGAATACCTCCATTTGAATTTGCAAGATCTGCGTTAGAGGTGCTTAAGTTTTCTTTATTATTAACATGAGCACCATAATGCATAAAACGGTAGTATGCAGAAAGCTTTAAATTATATTTTTCTCCTTGTAGTGGGGTAAAGGTTGGGCCAACTCTAAAACCTTGTAGAAGGAGACTGTTTTTATTTACATTGTTTATCGCCATAAAGCCATTTGCGAAAAATCCAAATTGCTTTTTACAATATTGAAAACCATAGTTAAATTCAATTGCGCTTGAGTTAATTTTATTCAAGTTATTAGTTTCAAGTGTGTTATTTAATTTTATTTCTCCGATGTTATAGAGTCCAAATCCAAAATACGTATTCGCGTTACTTTGTTGAGCACTTGATAAGAAGGGAAAGAAGAGTAGTAAAAATAAACTTAAAGATTTCATATTGTATGTATTTTGGTAAATATATTCTTTTATTGCTTATAACG
>VGMK01000120.1 GCA_016866375.1 Bacteroidota bacterium | reverse complement strand
TTTAATGGGTAGAATTTTAATTGGATTTTAATCGTTATTTTTAACCTACTTAATCGTATTTTATGAGAAAATATCTTTGTTTACTGTTTCTTGCAGCCACTAATTTTACTGTCCTTTCACAAAACATGTACAATGCACAATGGGCAGGAATGGATTTCGGAATGATGACAACGGGTAGAAGTGATGAATGGAAAAACAACATCGCTCAGTCTTCTTCGTTTAGCCTGAATATTTATGAATATAAATTGCCAATTTTCAAGCAATATTTAGGTCTTACAACTGGGCTGGGGATCAATTTCAAAACCTTTACCTTCGATGATAAATACACATTATTATCGAGTGATACGAGTGTCTCTTTAGCGCTGGGTAATCCAACCTTGCTTGATCCATCAGCAGAGGTTAGAAGTTCGAGATTAAACCTTGGGTATTTTCAAGTTCCTTTACTTCTTGATTTTTCTACGAAGAAGCGTGAAAAAAAGTCGTTTTACTTGGCAGCAGGTATTGTAGGAGGTATACGAATGTACGCCAATTATAATATGCGAGGTAAAAATGCAGATGGCGATCGATTTAATAACACATTGACCGACAATAAAAAGTTTCACAGTAATCTTTGGAATTTGGAAGCAATGCTTAGAATTGGTTACGGAGCTCTTGGTGTTTACGGCTCTTATAATTTAACAAATTTGTTTCATTCAGACGCTGCACCAAACATTGCACCGATTGTTTTTGGATTTACTGTTAATGTGGACTATGCTACAGAAGCTAGTAAAGAAGAAAAAGTTGGCGTTGATTTTTAGTCCTTTGGGTAAACCCATTCATTCGGATTATTTCCGGCTAACCATTCTTTAACAGACATTTTTCGTTTTCCCTCTTGCTGTATAGTGCGCACGAGAACACTCCCGTTTTTACAAGGAAAAATTAAAGCATCCTGACGAGCTAATATTTTTGAATGAGATTCATTTAAAAGTGCTGCATCAAATATCTTAAAAGTAGCAACACTGCTTTTTTCAATGTTTGTTAATCGACACCAAGCGGCAGGATAAGGAGAAAGACCTCGAATTTTTTGCTGAACAATCGTAAAATCTTCGTCCCAGTTAATCTCACAGGTTTCTTTGAAAATCTTAGGTGCGTGAGTAGCATTTCTTGCAATATTTTCGTCTTGTTGAATTGATTTCAAGGAATCCTCCTCCAATTTATCTAATGTTTCTACCGTAAGTTGTGCACCAACAGTCATAAGTTTGTCGTGTAACTCTCCAGCGGTGGTCATTTCGCCAATTGAAACAGATCGTTGCAATAAAATATCTCCTGTATCAATGACTTCATTAATGAAAAAAGTAGTGACCCCAGTTTCTTTTTCACCATTTATAATTGCCCAATTAATCGGTGCAGCACCCCTATACTGTGGTAAAAGAGAGGCATGTAAATTAATGGTACCTCTTTTAGGCATTTCCCAGACTTCTTTTGGTAACATTCGAAAAGCTACCACTACAAATAGATCTGCATTTAATTTCTTGAGTTCATCAAGAAACAGAGAATCTTTAAGTTTTTCGGGTTGCAAGATCGGGATGTTCAAAGGTACAACACGTTCTTTCACGGCACTTTGACGCAGGTGAAGGCCTCTACCTGCTGGCTTGTCGGCAGCTGTAACTACTCCAATTACTTCATGTTTGCTATCAATTAGAGCATTTAAAATTCCAACCGCAAAGTCTGGCGTACCCATAAATACAACTCTCATATCAAACCTTTTTATTTTTCCAATTAAACGACTTGAGATACCCAATGGAAAGAATTCCCAAAGAAACAAAATATATATATTCAACGGTCCAAATCCAAAAAACATCAACTTGCCATTCAACAATCAACAAATAACTCGCGATGGAATAAATAATCACAGTTGTTAATTCAATCAACATGGAGTGTATGGTATTGCCTGAACCATGAATTGTCTGAAAATAAACAGAAACAAAACCATATATAAGTATTGAACCCACTATAAATCGCAGGATTTCTGCGCTCTTTTCCAAATAAATTTCCTCAGGATTAATAAACTGAATTAATGTTTCAGGGTAAAATAAAGCTCCATGAAAGCTTATAATAAGAAAACCAATTGTCAGACGCTGAATGCGACCTTGAATCTTTGGAATTTCATCATCTCTTTTTGCGCCTAAATATTGGGAAACATAGGTTTTAGTTGTGCCCGCAAATCCCCAAATGGGAACAAATGCTAAGAAATAAATAGAGCGAATGTTTTGCGATACCGTCAAGTCAAATTCTCCTTTTCTTTCGAGCCATGTAAAAAACAAAGTCCAAGTTGCGAGGGCTAAAAATCCTTGTAACATGAGAGGACTTCCCACCTTGAGTAATTCTTTCATTGAACGAAAATTAAATGAAAAGTATTGAAATAATTTTAACGATCGAGCGTCATCAGAAATCAATAGGAAAATTAACAAGAAAAGCATACCCATACCATCTGCAAGTGTTGAGGCCAATGCAGCTCCTTCAAGACCCATTTCTGGCATTCCAAGTTTCCCGAATATTAGCGTGTAATCTAACAACACGTTACTCAAGGCAGTAATTAATGCGGAAATCAACACTACCCAAGTCTTTCCTTTTGCAAGAAAAAATGCCTGTATCGAAACTGTTACAAACGCAAAAAACAATGCAAAACTTCTTATTTGAATAAATTGACCTTGTAACGAGGCAATACTTTCATTTTTAGAGTAAGCTGCAATTTGAGGAGGCATTACAAAGTACAAGATGACAAATAAGAGAATGGCCAAAAGTAAATTAGTTAATACAGAAGTACCAAAAACCCTACCTATTCGCGACGCTTGATGAGAACCGAATCTTCTCGCAATGATGATTTGCGCACCGTCACCCATACCCAAAAGACACATGAACATGGTAATATAAGCGAGACTTCCATTTCCTACTGCATCAAAAGCCTCCGTAGAATAGCGACTAATAAAGGCCGAATCCGTAATCATTACGATTGATTGGATAAAACCTGAAATCATCATGGGGATGGCTACCTTTAATATTTGCTTGTAACTATAATCCAGCATCACAAAACTTGAATTATAAGACCTTTTAAATATTCTCCCTCTGGATGAAAAGCGCTGATGGGGTGGTCTGCCGGTTGATGCAACTGCTCAAGGATTTTCACTTCTCTTTCCGCTTCAATAGCAGCCGCTATTACAGTATGTGTGAACAATGCCTTGTCCACCACCTGCGAACACGAAAAAGTGAAAATAATTCCACCTGCTTTTATTTGCCGCATGGCATGCGCATTTAATCGCTTATAACCCTGAATTGCTTGATGCCTTTTATCACGATGTTTGGCAAAAGCAGGTGGATCTAATACAATGATATCAAAATCTTCTGGAAGATTTTTGATGTATTCCATAGCATCAGCGATAACCGAAATGTGCGTTCCTTTATAAGAGTTTAATTTCAGGTTCTGTTCAGTAAGTTCAATTGCCCTTTTCGAGGAATCTAAAGAATGAACGAGCGTTGCTCCTTTACAAAGCGCTTGAAGACTGAAACCTCCAGAATAGCAAAATGTATTTAGAACTTTTTTATTTGTAGAATACCTGCCAAGTAAGGTTCTATTTTCTCTTTGATCAATGAAAAATCCAGTTTTTTGCCCGTTTATCCAATCGATATGATACATAATTTCATTTTCAAGAGCAGCATGAGGAACCGTGCAAGATCCGTGGAGGTATCCGTCTTCAACTTCATCAATGTCATGCAGTGTCTCTTTGGATTTACAATAAATGGCAACTAGTTGTTTGTCAATAACTTTAATCAGCGCCTCTTTAACCGCTGTTAATTGCTTGTACATGCCTAAAGTATGACATTGTACAACAGCCACTCCTCCGTAGAAGTCAATAATTAATCCGGGTAAGCCATCTCCTTCACCATGGCAAATGCGAAAAATTGAATTTGTTTTGGAGAGTAATCCAAGTGAGATACGAGTTACAAATGCCTGTTGAAGTTTTAAAAAAAAGAAATCACTGTTAATTACAGAATTTTCAAAAGATAGCATTCTAACTGCAATAGTGGCATGTTGGAAATGACCAACACCCAAAAGGTTCTCTTTTGAATCTAAGACACAAACCAAATCGCCATCTTGTAATTCCTCGTCTATCAAGTCAATAGCGCCTGAAAAAACCCAGGGATGTTTTCGCAGCACGGAAAGGTTTTTACCTTTCTTAAGAACAATACGCGGGTAAATCATATCACAAAGGTAAATAGCTTAAGTTACTTCTCGGGATAGTTTTATTCACAGAATGATATTATTATCGAGGCAGATGATTTAAACTGTATTTTTTTATGTGTTTGTCTGTTTTAGGTAAATTGTTTCATGCAAGAACAGATGAACTTACCTGATTTATTTTACGGTATTTCCAAGAAATAAATTTTTATTCATGTTTTTAGGAATGCGAAAAGCTTCATCTATTGGTGAATTTTGAGCGTATGTTGAAAACAAATTATGTACGTTTGTAAAAAATACTAATTTATGGCCAGCAGACGTGACTTAAAAAAGAAAATTAATCAATTTATTTTAGCTAATGTAATTGACGAATGTATCTATTTAGAGGAGCAAAATCCGGAACTCGTTCATCAATGCGATAAGATTATAGATGAGGCAGTAGAGTTTTATAATGTGATGATGACAAAAATAAATCATGCCAAGTCCAAAGCTGATTTCAGGGAAATACACGAAAAATTTGAGGCAAGTGCAAATAAATTTGTCGACGCCTTGAACCAAATAAATGCCTAATCAAGAGAATTCAATAAAGGCTTTGAAGCACTTCCTTTTGGTGGTTGTGTCTTTTGTATTTCTTCTCTTTGCTTTCATCTTCAAAACCAAGTTAGAACTTAGCTTCCTTCTTGGTGGCTTGATGGTTTTCTTCTGGATATTCGAGATTATCCCGATTTATGTCACAGCTTTGTTGCCAATTTTGCTTGCGGTACCAATGGGACTTCTTACTCCAACTGATGTCGCATTATCCTATGGAAATAGTAATGTTTTTTTGTTTTTTGGTGGATTTGTAATGGCCCTAGGATTAGAAAAATGGGGAGTACACGAACAGATTGCGAGACGAATAATTGCCGTTGTAGGGAATGCAAAACCCAAAGTTCTACTTGGCTTTATTTTGAGTACAGGTTTACTGAGTATGTGGATTTCAAATACAGCTACAACACTCATAATGTTACCAATGGCACTTGCTGTAATTCAGTCCATGCCGAAACAACATCAAGATTCAAAATTTTCTTTATTTCTAATGCTTTCTATTGCATATGCAGCAAGTATAGGAGGGATGGCAACACTCGTAGGATCACCTCCAAATACCCAAATGGCAGCAATTGTTGAACAGAATTTCAATGTATCGATATCATTTTGGGACTGGATGAAGATTGGTATTCCTTGCAGCCTCTTTATTATGTTGTGGATGTATCTATATTTTTATTATTCCCTAGGCAAAGAACGCTATGATCAGCACGATTTCAGTCTAAAAAAATCCCCTTGGACATCCGAACAATTAAAAGCCATTACCATATTTTTAATCGTTATTGTATTGTGGTCATTTCGAGAACTGATCATCGAATGGACTGGTTTTTCTTATAAAGATGAAGGACCAGCGATTCTTGGTGCAATACTTATGTTCATCATTCCTGATAGCCAACAAAAAGGGTATTTATTATCATGGAAAGATACAGAAAAACTTCCTTGGGGAATTTTGTTGCTTTTTGGCGGCGGACTGGCGTTAGCAGAAATATTTGAGAAGAATGGAGTGGTAACAAGTTTAACAAGTGCGTTTAGTGCATATGCCAATGAAAGTATTTTTGTTCTGTTGCTTGTTGTAGTGTTTATTGCGATTTTCGTTACTGAAATCATGTCAAATCTTGCCCTTGTGACCTTGTTTGTTCCTATTGTTGGTGCTTTTTGCGTAGAACAAGGAATTCCCGTGTTACAACTTTGTTTACCGTTAACCCTAGCTGCGAGTTGCGCTTTTATGCTCCCAGTAGGCACACCTCCAAACGCAATTGTTTTTTCCTCTGGAAGAATTCGCATGCATCAAATGGTGAAGGTTGGTTTTATCTTAAATATTATCTCTCTTATTACATTTGTTACGATTGCCTATTTTCTGTTGAGATAAGATCGAATAATAAAATTTTTGAATTTGATCCTAATTTCACGTTGGTGAAAGAGTTTTATTCATAACTTTAGTTTTCAGGTTTTCTTAAAATAATAATTATGTCTGATTTCCCTTGGTTTAAAAGTTATCCAGAATTTGTTGACCGTTCAATTTCACTCGATAAGTACGAAAATATTGTGGCGATTTTTGACGAGGCAGTAGCAAAATTCGGAAACAAAGTTGCATTCAAAAATATGGATGTTAGCCTCACTTTCAACCAAGTCAATACCCATGTTGACAGTTTAGTTTGGTACTTGCAAAATAAGACCAATCTTAAAAAAGGGGATAGAATTGCCTTGCAAATGCCTAACTTATTGCAATTTCCAATCACTATTTTTGCTTGTCTCAAAGCAGGATTAGTTATTGTGAACACCAATCCACTTTACACCGCTGAAGAAATGCGTCATCAGTACGCGGATTCTGGTGCAA
>VGMK01000119.1 GCA_016866375.1 Bacteroidota bacterium | reverse complement strand
ACCAGCACTGGAAGTTGAAATATCTACCCCTTTGAGATTTTTGAACCCCTCATAAAAATTCCCACTGGAAGTAGAAAGTATTTCTTTTGCACTGAGCTTTTGAATACTAACGGGAGCCTCAAAGATTCTTTCTGAAACTCTTGAACTTGAAACAACAACCTCGTTTAATATTTTATCAATTGGCTTAATAAGAAATACTAAAGATGTTTTTGACTCATCCACGTCAAACTCCATCTCGTTATAACTGTCTGCTCGGACTATTAATGTGTACTTTTTAATGCCTCCAAAGAAGTCTAATTTAATAGTAAAGTTGCCATCAAAATCAGTTTTGACCCCGGTATTTGTACCCTTTACCATCACTTTCGCTAAGGGAACCCCGGAATTGTTTGTAAGGTCTTGAACTCTACCTTTGAATTCAAGGATTTGACTCATTGCAAAAAAACTCGTAGTCAGTAGTATAATTGTAAAAACAAACTTCATACTTAAAGAAAATAGGTTAAGGGATAAAAATATAATTTTTAGGGAGAAAAACCAAAAAAAAAAATAGTTTTCAGCGCAAACTGCAGATTAAAAAATAAGTAGAAACCGAACAATAACCAGATTCTAAATTTCTTACAACTCCCGACAATTTTTTTTAAAAAATAAATATCTTGGTAAAGAATTTGACATGCATTTAATATGAGGATCTTGTTTTGTCTGTTTTTATTAAGTACACTCTGTTTTTTTAGCCAAAGTTCAAGATGTTCCGAATGCTCGCAACCACCGGTTAGAATTTTGGTCCTAGGGTCATCCACCGCTGAAGGCACTGGAGCTTCCATTCCAAGAAATTCATGGGTATCTCAATTAGAAAATAAACTTAAAAAGTCGAATAAATCGGCGAGTGTGATAAATTTTGGTAGAAGTGGATATTCCACATTCCACATTCTTCCTTCCAATAGTTCGTATGAAAATAGACCCCCCCCGGATGTAGAGAGGAATATTACAAAAGCACTCGAGCTAAATCCCACCTTGGTAATTATTAATATGCCATCAAATGATGCTTCCTACGGATATTCAAATGAGGAGCAATTGCGCAATTACAGAATTATGGTAGATTTACTCGAGCGGCGCAAAATCCGTTATTTAATCATATCACCACAACCGAGGAACTTTACAAGTATGCAAACTCGAAAGCAACAATTGTCATTGCATCATTCTTTAAAAAGTGAGTTTTCAAGAAACTTTGTGGATGTTTGGCAAGTTTTAGTAGATGGGGACTTAGGTCTAAAGGATGCTTTTGGTTCCGGAGATGGTATTCATCTGAATGATTTTGGTCATGCGTATATTTTCGAGCAAGTTTATGCTAGGATGAAATAACCCAGACCAACTTTTTACTAATTTTGTCGGTGCATTCAATTGAGCCCTTTTACCAATGGCGGGGGTATTACATTTCCTCTGAAGATCCAAATTCTCCTTTTTACAATCGAGAGTACAGTGAGTTTGAGTTTAGCGATACGATATACAATTATTACATTCATCCACAATGGGATAATATGGGGTCAAAAACCTTGTTCCTGAAAATTCTCTTTGTTGATTATGATATTGGTTACTCCATCATTGAGTTTATTGGAGAATGGAACGATGCCATTGAAAATGACATTATGTTCCTCAAGAGAGACATTGTTGAACCTATGATGGAACAAGGTATAATTAAGTTTATACTCATCGGAGAAAACGTATTGAATTTTCATTATTCTGACGACTGTTATTACGAGGAATGGTTTGATGAAGTGGAGGAGGGGTGGATTGCCTTGGTTAATTTTCACGACCATGTGTTATCGGAATTTGAACGTATCAACATAGACCAATACTTTGTAATGGGAGGGGATTTAGAAGATATCGAATGGCGAACCTATATGCCTCTTCAGTTTTACAAACGAGTCGAGGACCTCGTGCAGAAACGGCTATCTTGACAATCAAGTCAGAAGACCCCGAGCGTAGTCTTCGAGGTATTTGTAATTTGGCATTAATTCACCTGCGAAGCTTGTTTGCGTGGCTTTTTCAACAATCCCATCTGGATCCTCTCCTAAAAGCCGTGGTATGAAATTTTTAATGAGGTCGTTGCCAAAATCTTCAGAGGCATCCTTGGGTAATTCACAAGGTAAATTATCAATTGCCATAACTGCAATGGACCCCTCTTGGCTAAAGTCCGTCTCACTGTTTTGAAAGGGATCAAAGCCATAAATTGGATCGCCAATTTTTGAGGCCCTAAGCGTGCTTGCAATTGGTCCGTTTACGTCACAGCTTATATCGCCAATAACTTGAATTCTGTTGTGTGGAGATATGAGTGTTTCTCTTCCTAAAATAATGGGTGATTTTGAACTCCAAAAATGACAAGGCATGTACATGTCGCTATTGAAGGCGTATGGTTCAAAATTGGAAATGTAAAGTTCTGGCTGCGTGTAGAATTCTTGTTTTACAAATTCTTTTCCATCCTTCCGTTTATAGTAATCTTCCGTATCTAAGTGTGTAAAAACAGGTTCGTTATAAGTTTCCGTAAGGTATTCTTCAGGTGAAATTTCTTTAATTGGTAACAAAGACATAATTTCCCTCGCTCCGTTTCCTACGCGGCCAAATCCGGTCAAGACCACTTTAAAGTTTTCGCGCAATATAACTTTTTTCAATTCTTCTTCAACTTCTTGTCTGTCTTTACATAGGTGAGCGGGTTTTAATTGAAAGGCACCCGTTTTTAAACCCCAAGTGTAAAACGTATTGTAACAGCCGACAATTCCAGCGTATCTGCCGAATCCGATAAGCCTTTTGTTGGATTTATCCCTGATATTTTCGTAATCAATAAGTCGAATTTTTTTCTCTAGAATGGAGTGAAGTAACTGTTGATTGTGTACTTGTTTTTTGATGGTGTGCGAGAAAAAAATATAGGTTTTATTTGGGATGAGCATATCAACAGGAATCTCTTTGACTCCAAATATTAAATCACACGCTTGGAGATCATCTACCAATTTCAGCCCCATTTCGGCGTATGCTTCGTCTTTGAAAACACGAATGTTGCTTTTTTGTATCAAAATCTCAACACCAGGGTAGAGGATTTCAATGGCCTTACACTGTTTTGGAGTCAGAGGTACACGGAAATCAGGCGGCACTTTTCCCTCTCTTATTATTCCGATTTTCATACCTTAGATGGGTTCCTCAAGTAAATATTGATCAATAAATTCGCGCACACACCCATCACCGCCTTTTTTGGATAAAATAACGTGGCAAATTGTCTTTACACGGTTAACAGCATTTTGGGGACATACCGCTATGCCCACGGTAGATAAAACCTCTATATCGTTCACATCGTCACCAATAAATGCAAGCTCTTGTATATTAATATTCAATTCATTACACCATTTTAATAAAATATCTAGTTTAGGTTCTTTGCCCACATGGCATTTGGAAACTCCAAGCAGTTTTGCTCTGTCTTGAACCATATGTTCTGTAAAGCCAGAAGATAGAAAGCCCACTGGAAAATTTTGTTTGCCAAGGTGTAAGATCGCCATTCCATCCTTTGCATTGTATTTTTTTAATTGATCCCCATGCTCACTCACATACATTCCTCCGTCGGTGAGAACTCCATCCACATCGAGCACAAGAAATTTAATTTTAGACAACTGCTTTCTGAGTACCTCGTTTCGATAAACTTGTTTGAATAGAAGGTTCAATAGGTCAATTTGATATTCTTCGCAAACCGCTTCAAGGTCAAAAATAGAGAGATCATTGGCGTGCTCAACCCCGAAATCTTGAAGAAAGGAATGGTAATCCAATCCAAATTTGACACACAATCCTTTTAAGTTCTGTTCAAGGTACATTTTATACTATTGAATACCCCACGCAGCTTGCGAGGGGTTTGATTTCGTTCATCAAGGTTTTAAATTCCTCAAAATTAAGTTGTTGACTGGCATCTGATAATGCATTTTTGGGATGAGGATGTGTTTCTATGAGTAATCCATCCACTCCCATGGCCACGCAAGCTTTTGCAAGACTTGGCACACCGTAGGCGTAACCGATGGCGTGTGAAGGATCGAGAATAACAGGTAAATTACAATACTCCTTGAGCCATGCCACACCGCATAAATCGAGGGTGAAACGAGTACCGGTTTCAAATGTTCTTATTCCCCGTTCACACAACACTACGTTAAGATTACCTCCTGACATTACAAATTCTGCGGCTTGTACAAACTCTTGCAAGGTGGTACCAAACCCCCGTTTAATTAAAATAACTTTTGTTGATTTTGCACATGCCCTCAGAATCCCTTGGTCGTACATGGCCTTTGCACCCACTTGAACTACATCAGTATGCTCAATTATTTCATTAATATGCGAAGCATCTCGTGCCTCAGTTATAATGGTATGCCCATACTCTTCTTTCATTTTTCGAAGAAGTTTCAAGCCTTCCAGTCCCAAGCCTTGAAAAGAGTAGGGGGAGGTTCTTGGTTTATAGCATCCGCCACGTAAAGTTTTTAAACCAAGTTCCGATAAAACGGATGAGGCCGCACGAATTTGTTCCTCTGATTCAACAGAACAGGGTCCGCCGATCACTATTGTATTTTTTGTATCTCCTCCAATTTCAATATTCCCAATAGACACTTTTCTCGTTTTGGACCTGTATGCTTTTGAGGATAACTGCATGTCACTTGGCAATACACAATGTGTATCTGTATATTCCACAACGGAAGCTGGCAGTTCTTTGACTGACGAACTGGTAACCAGAACTTTTTGAGTACCATCATGCACTAGAAAGGCATTTATATCTCGCGCATACGACAAGGCCAACTCATCAGGAATAGAGGATTTTAGAGTAATTATCATATTTCTCCTTTAATAAGGTGAGCAAAGTTAATAATTCCTACAGCATGTCCTATCGAATTCACAACGGGCATATACATCACCGGAAAAGAGCAGGTTTTTATCAACTTTAATAATTCAACTACCGTTGCCGTTTCTAGAATAGTTAAAGGGCTCGTGTTCATGATGTCAGAAATATTTATCTGTTGCGGTTCGTCCCATTTTTTTAACACGCCTTTTCGAATATCTGCGCTTGACACAATTCCAATTAATTTCCCATCATCCTTTAAAACCAATGCGAAACCCAATTTTCCTTGATCCACAACCTGTACTATTTCTTTGGCGGAGTGTAAATGTGAATAGCAAACAGGGCACTCATCTGCGGGGACCATGAAGTCTTTAATTTGGAAAGATGACTCAATTTCTCTTTTTGTCAAATTCATTAGGGCTTGTCCGATGCTCGGGGCATTGAATAAATACGATCCGGAAACGCAAGAACTGACGCCCATGTTTCTGAGGATAAATGAAACTTCTCCGTTTACCCCCCCATCCACGTGAATGGATTTTGTGGGGTACATTTTTCTGAACTTTCTAATTTTTTGAAAGTTATGTTGATCAAATTTTCCACCACTCTGCCCGGGTGTTGTTGCCATGATGAGTATGAAATCAAATTCACTGAAACCTTGAAAGATGTCAACGGGAGTATCGGTGGTGATGGCAATACCTTTTTTGCCTTGAATATCCTTAGGTAGTCTTAAGGGAGCTTTTAGTTTTTCGAATTGAAAAGTGAGATAATCTACCGGGTTCTCACGTAACAATTCGAAATAGGCTTCTGGTTTTTCTGTAATTAAATGCAAATCGATTGGCGTAGTACTCCATTTTCGAATTTCGGCAATGTCAGTAAAAACTGAAGGGTCATCGTTGCAATCAACATGAAATAAATCCACTTGATGTGCATCTAAATCCTGAATGACTTCCGCCAAAGGGCGGAGTTTGTCACTGTATATGGATGCCGATATTTTCATATAGGATTTGGGATTTCCAGCACCTCAAATTGATCGTTAGCAATTGCTATTTCACAGGGAGTCGCAGTGAAACTTGAAACCTTCGCGTTGAGTTGTTGTTGTAAATCTAAGAAAATTTTGATTTCTTCAAAGTCTAAATCCTCTGCTTTAAAAGCTTCTCCTTTTATGAAAAGGAGTTGAAATTTACGCTCCAGTTTAATCAATTTTAGGTCCATTTGATGGCTCGGGGATATTTTTATGGCTTTGAAAAATTCAAGAATCTCTTTTGCCATTTTTTCTTGAGATGTTTCTTCGTAATAGACAGTGATGTTGTGAGCTGTGGTATGGAGTCCATGACCTTTGGAACAGGACAAAAGAAAAATAAGCAGCGGTAAAGTAAAATAGGAAAAGATCTTCTGAAGCATACTCAAGCAAAAAAAAGAAGGGTAAGCTACTCTTATCGCACCGCTACAACCTCATACCTTTGCTACGTTCCCGTCCTGGAGGATTAAGAGGGAGCTGGTCGTAAAAGACTTACCCTACGCAAAGATAAAAGATTTGTTTGACCTTGAAAATTATAATGTGATATTCTTTGAATTTAATCGAATAAATGAAAAATGCCCTATCTTTACCGCAGGTTTTAAACGTGCATGGTTTCTTGATTTCAACAATGATGTAATTTTTGAAGGAAAGTAGCGAATAATAATGGCCTCGTAGCTCAACTGAATAGAGCACCAGATTACGGCTCTGGAGGTTTAAGGTTTGAATCCTTACGAGGTCACTCGAGCGGAGATTTGATCAAATTGATTGGATCTCCGTTTTTTATTTCTGGAAAAAAAATGAGAATATCTGAGGT
>VGMK01000118.1 GCA_016866375.1 Bacteroidota bacterium | reverse complement strand
ACCATTGCCAGCACGAACGAGTGCCAATTTTCACCGGCCCCACATTTCACCACCACATGGCTTTCTGTTTCAGAAATGAGCTCAATTCCCGAGAATTCATTTTTTAATACGATACCGTTAAAATCTGTGGTTAATAAAATATTGCTTCCTCCACCGAGAATGAGAATCTCTTTCGACTCTTTTTGTTTTAAAATATCGTCAAGCTCCTCATGCGACGTAAATGTCGCAAACTCCTTACATGTCGACGATATGCAAAAAGTATTATAGCTTTTTAGATTGACAGATTTTTTAATCATACACGAATTTAGTGTCTGTCAACGGATGTAAAACGCAGTTTTTCAACATTTTTCAATAGGAAAAGGTTAATAGTCTCCAAATTAACCGAAATCTTACTTCTCGATAGGAATAAATTTAATCCGTATTGTTATGAAATGTTCCTCGAGTAAAAAGAAGCAAAAACGGAGCTCTTTTGCCGAAAGCATTAAGTCCTTGCGCTAAAGATGTGTAGGTGTTTAATAATCCATAACTGATAGAAGATTCATAATAAGCATCTTTTGATGGACCGATTTCAAGGTGAGTAGAAACATAAATTTGATTATGTGACCTTGCGTAAAGCTATTGATAAGAATATAATCTGCTAATTTGTGATACTGATTTTTGCTTGTAAATATTCGCTTAATTTAAAATGTCCAGTTTTTCAACGTTCAAAAGATAATCGGGTCGAAAAATCTTGGACTTTTATTAAAAAAAAAATAATTACATTACAATTTGATATAACTATTTTTGTTTTTTGGATTATATATCAATAAAAAAATCATGTCATTAAAAAGAATTACATTTTCCTTCTTTATCCTAAATGTTTTATTCGTAAGTGGTCAAAGTCAGGGAAATAAAGTGAGCGAAGTCTTAAGTAACATTAGCAGATATTATGTTGATTCGGTCAATCAAAAAATAATAACTGAAGCCGCCATTGTTGCAATGCTCGAAAAATTAGATCCACATTCTTCTTACATTCCTATGGAAGAATTGATGGAGGCGCAGACATCCATCAACGGGAGCTTCTTTGGAGTGGGTATTCGATTTCAAATTATCAAGGACACGCTCAATGTTGTCGCAACTATTCCCGGAGGCCCATGTGAAAAACTTGGTGTCTTACCTGGTGATAAAATTTTGGAAGTTGAAGGAAAAAATATAGCCGGAATTGGATTGAAAAACGATGAAGTTCGCTCTAAATTAATGGGAGAATTGGGAACCAAGGTTACTATTTCAATCTTGAGGAGAGGTCAAAAAGAGTTACTTTTTTTCACCGTAACGAGGGATAAAATTCCTGTTCACTCGGTGGATACCTACTACATGCTTGACACAGAGATAGGTTATATCAAATTAAATGCATTTTCAAAAACAACCGTTCAGGAGGTTCAAGATGCTCTTGTAAAGCTCAAAGCGCAGGGTATGAAAAGCTTGATTTTTGACTTACAAGGAAATGGAGGGGGCCTGCTCGATGCAGCACATCGATTAGCAGATGAGTTTTTATCAGGAGATAAACTCATAGTTTACTCTAAAGGCAGAGCCTATCCAAGAGAGGATAGAAAAGCGTATAAATCGGGTCTATTTGAGAAGGGACGTTTAGTGATTTTAACAGATGAATATGCTGCATCTGCAAGTGAAATTCTATCCGGAGCCATACAAGATTGGGACAGGGGGCTTGTTGTGGGGCGCAGAACTTTTGGAAAAGGGTTAGTTCAACGCCCAATGGGCCTAAGCGACGGCTCGGAAATAAGACTGACCGTTGCCCGTTATTACACTCCTTCGGGTCGCTTTATTCAAAAGCCTTACGATGATCCCGAGGTCTATAAAAAAGATATTACACAGCGCTTTTTGAATGGTGAGTTTACAAATGCGGACTCCATAAAATTACCTGATTCTTTGAAATTTTATACCCTTACTAAAAACAGGCTGGTTTATGCCGGGGGAGGTATTATGCCAGATGTATTTGTACCGCTGGATACCTCTGCTATAACCAAATATTACAGTACTCTTGTTCAATCTGGACTTATCAATACGTTTTGTTTTCATTACGTTAACGAAAATAGAGAGCAACTGAAATCGAAATTCTCAACATTTTCTGAATTCAAACAAAAATTTATTTGTGATGAATATTTCATGAAGTTGTTTTTTGATTTTGTAAATAAAGAAAAATCAGATATTCAATTGAATGAAGAAGAGTATATGGTGAGTGAAAAACTATTGAAATTAAGACTAAAATCTTTAGTTGCACAGGATTTATTCTCATTGAGCGAAATGTATGAAATTTTCAATGAGGATAATGAAATTTTACAAAAAGCTTTCTACCTGATCAAGTCAAAAGATTACGATAAGTTTGGTCTGTAATGATGAGGCGAGTTGTTATAACAGGAATGGGCGCACTCACGCCGATTGGTAACTCAGTAGCATCTTTCGCTAACGGTTTGTTAAATGGGCTGAGCGGCGCTGGCAACATAACACGTTTTGATACCTCGAACTTCAAAGTTTCTTTCGCCTGCGAATTAAAAAATTATCGACCTTTAGATTATTTCGACACGAAGGAACTTAGGAAGTTTGATTTATTTTCCCAATATGCTTTGGTTTCGGTTGAGGAGGCCGTTAAACAAGCAGACTTAGATTTTGAAAAATTAGATCGTGACAGGGTAGGCGTTATTTGGGGCTCAGGTAACGGGGGGGTTCAATCGTTTTATGACCAGGTAATGGAATATGCTCAAGGTGGTGGCATACCACGCTTCACTCCTTATTTTATTCCAAGAATTTTGGTAGATATTGCATCGGGAATTATCTCCATAAAATATGGTCTGAGAGGAGTAAATTTTTGTCCAGTTTCTGCTTGTGCAACTTCGAATACCGCATTGATCGAAGCATTTAATTACATTAGATGGAATAAAGCGGATGTTATAATTTCTGGGGGATCCGAAGCTCCAATAAATCCTTCAGTAATTGGCGGGTTTTCCTCTGCAAGAGCTTTGTCAACAAGAAATGAAAGCCCTGAGACTGCCTCTCGTCCCTTCGATCCAACACGGGATGGTTTTGTTATCGGTGAGGGTGCTGGGGCTCTAGTTCTTGAAGAATTGTCGCATGCTAAAAGAAGGGGTGCGATTATTTTAGCCGAAATTGTGGGTGGAGGTATGGCCGCTGAGGCCTATCATTTAACAGGAACCCATCCTGAAGGAACTGGGGCAGTTTTAGGAATGAACCTGGCACTTAATGAAGCCAAAATCACTCCGAATCAAGTTTCGTGCATCAATATGCACGCTACTTCCACTCCTTTAGGTGATATCTCAGAACTGAATGCCGTAGCCTCACTTTTTAATGGGGTAAATGATCTCTCCCTATCCGCAACAAAATCAATGACCGGGCATTTGTTGGGTGCCGCAGGTGCAATCGAAGCCATTGCATCTGTTATTTCAATTCAGGAGCAATGTGCTCTTCCAACGATAAATACAACCTCCATAGATGGGGCTTTTGAGTTTTTTGATTTTCCCTTGTCAAAGCCCCAAAAAAAAGAGATTAATTATGTTATGAGTAACACCTTTGGTTTTGGTGGCCATATAGCGTCTATTTTACTAAAAAAATGGGATAAAACTATCGAGGCGTAATATAACCTTGTTGACTATTTTTTAAATCAAAGACCCAAGTCAAGTTTCCAATAAAATGACTTCCTGTGAAGCCGAGGTTAGGGTATAAACTTTTTGGAAAATATACGCGATTTCGTTCAAGGCCTTTAATTGCTGATTGAGGTGCGATTCCATCTTGGAGACATTCTTCTATATTTTCGTTGGAACCATAATGCCATACTTCTTTCCATTCGTTCGGATTTACTCTGCCTGCAGAAGGATTCTCAGGAGTAAAAATGTAATAACCTCCAAAGTTTATTTTTCCGCGTATAGCATCAACAATCCCCTGAGAATAGGCAAACCCCATGCTATGACAAACTATATAAAGTGTATCTTTGGATTGCGAATTATTATTTATCATAAGCTGTGCTAAATTCTTGCCTGCGATGACTCCACTTTTTCTTCGGGCTTCAAATCCAGGATAATTGACCTCTGAAGGAAGAAGTTCCCGAGTTTTTTTTTCTCCGACATTGCTTAATGAAACGTACTGACACGAATGGTTATTTAAATCTGCACAAACAAGAGGATAATTTAAAGCAGCAAAGTAAAAATAAGATAGATCTCCTAAATTGTTGATTAAAGAAATATTGAATGGAATTTTTGTAATCCCATAGTTCGATGTTTTAATTGGATGGTGGCCATCTGCATAAAACACCCTAGAAGGTTGTAGTTTTGATATAAAACGTTCATCAAACCGATCCCATTTATTCCAATAGTCATGGATGTCAAATCTGTATATTTTGTCGTTTGTTTGTTCTATTTCTATTTTATTTCTGAGTATTCTACCAAGCATCACGGAGCGGGAAAATTGATCTACGGATAGAAAAGGAGAACGATAACCATTGACGAATAAAACGACTCTTCTTCCAGGTTTTTCATTTGAAAATTCAGTTGAATAAATTTCTTTTCCCATGAAATTAAATATTCTTTCAGATATCACTTCATTTTTTTCATTGATGCGTTCAATTTTAACGTAGTGATTTAGCACATGCTGAACCAAAGTTTCATTTCTGAAAGTCAATTTAGAAGTTCCCTTCCTAAATGATAATTTATTTTGGTGGTCTACTTGAAAAATTAAAACGGGTTCCTCGCGTTGGATATACCACTCGTCTTTCCTTTTTTTGAAAATTTGAGATCCCAAAGTTAGGGTCGTATCATTTTCGAATAGTAGTTTGTCCTGAATTTTAGACATAATACTCGAAGTATCTATAGCGCTGGAAAACTCGTCAATTTTTGTTTCTAACACATAATATTTATTGTAATAATTGTTGATTAGATAAAAATTGAATCCACAAGCGAAAATTGAGAAAACGAGCACTAAAATACGCATCATCCAAGCACCAATTTTTATCGACCAATTTTTATTTTTTGAAAACCTTTTTATAATGCGGAAGACGATAAAGAGTGCTGCCAATGTTAATATCAAAACTGAGATATGTGCGGGACAAATTTTTATATCCTTGATTATTGTAAAGGGTTTGAAAAACCAATTGTCATGATTCAAATATTTTATCCCATAATTTTGTTTTTCCACTCTTTTTATATGTTCTAGTGGATTTAGAGAATCATATCTAATATTTCCATTTTCATCCTCTTCCCAAAGATAATAAGCAGTAAGACCTGATTCCTCATGACTTTTGTAAGCCCAATAATCCATCGAATAAATTACGTTAGACAAGCGAAGCTTATTAATTGCACTACTATCTGTAATACATGGTGAACTACCCGGTTCGTGATCGATACCTAGGCTTCCCGCAGTGCAAGCTAAGATTAGATTATCTCCTTTTATGCAACTATCGTAAAACGCAAAGCCGAAAGAAGGAAATGATCTAAAATTTGGACTCTTGGTAAATGTTGGGAGACAAAAAATTGTTAACGTGTTGGAGCTGTCCGTTTGATGATTAGATTGATATGACTCAATAAGAGACAGCATCAAAAAATTGGGTTCCTCTGATTCTGTTAGTCGTGGTATTTTTAGTAAATCAACCTTTAGTTTTTCCTGTGAAAAAATTTTGAGTCGGATTCCAGCCGGTTTGTAATATTCTTCTACCCTTGAAATGTCAGCAACGTTCGGCTTAGAGTTGATTCCCACTAACCTAACGTTAATCAATCTGTCAACCGGTTGTTGTGAGAATCCTTTGAAGGCGAAAAAAGAAAGCGTTATTAGGAGGCTTGATGTCCTCAAACAGCTCATCTTGGAAAACTTGCTAAAGGTGCATGAAAATTTTCTTTGCCAATAATTCATCTTCGGATTCTCTGTAGTCTGGGTCATCAACGCAACAATCTACAGGACAAACCGCTGCACATTGAGGTTCATCATGAAATCCAACACATTCTGTGCATTTGTCATGCGTTATGTAATAAACATCCATACTCACAGGATCGTGGGGGTGATCCGCAAAAAGCTCGTTACCATCCAATGTTGAGATAATTCCTTTCAAGGAGGTTCCGTCAGAGTATTTCCACTCAGCACCACCTTCGTAAATGGCGTTGTTCGGACACTCAGGCTCACAAGCTCCGCAATTTATGCACTCGTCGGTGATCATTATCGCCATTTCAAAATTTTTTACAAATATAGCAACGCTAATTCACTTTTTTTGTTCAAAAAGTCGTTTTTTTGAGGTTAATTATGACAACTACTCAACAAATTTTCGCCTGGTGTCAACTTGGAAGGTTACTAAAAGCCCACGCCAAAAGCTTAGAATGGCATACAGATATTGACTTTATATCTGAGCAGCAGTACATTTCTTTCGAGAAAACTATCGAAAAAACTTTTCATAGAAATGGTTGGTTCGAGCAAAACGAAGTGAGAAATGCATTGTTGGAAATTTCTGATTGGTTGACTGAGACGAATTTGGAAAATTGGCAATCGAATTACAAAACAGTGATACAAAAAAATATGACAGTGGCCATAATCATGGCTGGCAACATTCCATTAGTTGGATTTCACGACCTTATATGTGTGCTTTTTTCCGGTTTCAAGGCAAAGATAAAATTGAGCTCAGAAGATGATCTATTGATTCCGGAAGTAATAAATTATCTAACCAGTATAGCTCCTTTTTATG
>VGMK01000117.1 GCA_016866375.1 Bacteroidota bacterium | reverse complement strand
TGGGAAAAACCTCTTGTTCGATAAAATCGTCACACATTTTGGCAATCATACGGTGTTCCTCATTCCATTCTTCAGGTGTGAAGATTTCCGCAGGACTTGTTTTTCTTATTATAAATTGGCCTCCTTTAATCGGTTTATGCATGATAGCTTGTTTTAGACAAATGTAGTAAATTTTTATTTGTTATGCGTGCATAATTTATTTAAAATGAATTCTATTGAATTAATTTTTTCATTTCGTAATCATTCATAAAAAAACCTCCGCCGATATCAACATCTAATTTTCTTTCAATTACGAAATCAAGGTGAAGGTAAAAATTTACTGCAGGATTTTCTCGGTTGACCTGGAGTCGAATTTCTTTGAAGGTTTTTTCTCGAGCGAATTTTACACAAAATGAAATGAGTTTTTCACCAATTCCTCGGAAATGAAAATCAGGATGGATATAAATTTTTTCGAGTTTTAGGGTATTTTCTTCAGGGTGTAAGTGCAGAAAACCTACAGCATTGTTATCCACATAATAGGCAAAAAAAGAATCTCCTGAGTTGTATGCAAGTTTTAGTGTTTCTTCTGCATACATCCATTTCAGCATATAAGTTATTTGTTCTTGCGGTATCATCTTGTTGTACACAATTGGCCAAATGGAATATGCTAGACCACTCACAAGCTCTAGTTCGGCGCTGGAAAGTTTTTTTATCATAGTTTAATGAAGCGATCTTGCTGTACTTTGTTGTTGATGATCAATCGAATAAAATAGGTCCCTGGGTTTAGATCAGATACAGGAAGTTTTCCTTCTTTAATGTATTTTTTAAATACCTTCCCCTCAGAATCGATGATTTCTGCAAGCACAGGAAGTTCGTCTAATATCGTAAAATGTAATTCATTGGCCACAGGGTTTGGATAGACGCTCCAATCTAATTCTCCTGGTATGTCCTCAAGTCCTATCGTTTGAAGAGCCAACTGAACTGCTGCATAAGCATTCACTTTCCCCGCTCCCCAACGGTTACTCCCTTCTGGTGGAATACTCCCTGTGTAATTATCTTGCCGTGCTGTTTGCATCAGGATTTCTTTTACTTGTTGTGCAGATAAATAAGGATTTGCATCTAAAATTAATGCTGCAATCCCAGCAACCATTGGCGATGCCATGGAAGTTCCCGAAAGCTTGGCAAAGTGATATGTTCTCCCATTAAAATCTACAGAACCTTGCGATGTAAATGCAACATCTGTAAAGGACGACATGCTGGAGATAATTGAAACGCCTGGTGCGGCAATATCAGGTTTCATAACGCCATCGTATCGAGGCCCAAAACTCGAAAATGAAGCGATAGCACCTCCTGCATTACTGCCTCCTGGTGTTTGGTATTGCGTTGCGTACGCAGCAACGCTGATTACATCATCAGAACACGAGGGTTCACTTACCCCATTTAAATTATCCCCAGCAACGGTACCTGGCCCAGAAGCTGAAAATGGCATTCCCCAATTTCCAACATCAGTAGTCAATTCTGTTACGTTCCAATAATGTACGATACCATTTATTGCTGTTGACTTTAGCAGAATCTTCAACGAAGTATTCGTATTTTTTACCCTCAAACGCATGGATGGACGATTATTTAAGCTATGGGCACTATCTGCTGAAATGTTATACCAAATTGTATCCGTTCCAGTCACGAGAAATGAATCAATGTACGAGGTAGTGTTATCCGTTGAGTAAAGTGGGCTCTCAACAAGAAGTGAATTGAGGTTATTATTGACCAAAATACCTGCTGAAAAACTTTTTTCGGGCTCACCCCATGCATGTATACTTTGCCCCCACATGTTTGGATTGGATGCATAGGGATAGAAATCAATCTTGGATTTCAGTAAATCATTGTTGAATTCTTTTTTAATGTGAAAATTGACGTTACCATTATTTCCTGCGGAGTTCGCAAATACAACACCTAAATCGCTGTAGGCAGTAATCGCCTGACTCAAAAGGGAAGTTCCGTCTAGCGTGCCGAAATGATACAAGCCCCAGCTCATGTTTACAACGAGTCTTTTCCCATCAGCAAGCGCTTTCTGATACATCCATTCCCATGCATCAAGGACCGCTGCTTCATCGACCAAAAAGGTAACAAAAAGAAATTTTGACTCGAAAGCCATTCCTCGGTTGGGTGTTCCTGCTCCACTTCCTCCCGCGATTCCAGCAACATGAGTTCCGTGAGTAGCGAAAGAATATATATTTGATGTGTCAGAACCGGCTTCCAGGAGCGCTGTTTGTGTATTGTATTCTGTTCCGTAACCGTAACCCAGAGGAGCTGGACCACTTGTTTTAAATTGATCCCAGGCAGCAACGATTCTTGTTTCTTGAAGGGCCGTATCGTAAAACATGGGTGAAGTGTAATCAAATCCCCAATCGGTAACACCGATGTATACGTCCTTTCCGGAATATCCCTCTGGCAATCCAATACCCAGTTGTACACTATCAGCTCGTGTATCTTTAATGGCTTTTTCAAGTTGGTCTCCGATTTTGGAGGCAAGTTGGAGTTTAATGATGCCTGGAAGATCCATTTTTTCTCGGATGGTATGAATTGGCATTCTGACACTTGCAATATCACTGACTTTCGAATATATATTGACACACTTGTCTTCATACACCGGATAATCCTTATTATAAGAAGAGTCTAATTTCCCAATAAATGAGAGATAGGGCTCACCGTTGATTACTTGCAGGGGGTATTTTTTAAGCATAGCCTCTGTTAGGCTGCCTACTTTATTGATTTCAAGTTGAAGTAACCGTATATCGTGCCAATCATTTGAGTTCAATTTAACTTGAGCAAAGGACAATTGACAAAAACAAAAGATCCATAAATAAAGTAAATTCCTCATTTCTAGTTGTCTCAAAGATAACAAAATAACAAGAATCCCTGCGCTGTGTTTGTATTTACATAATACTTTTTCACAGGTTAGCGTTAAAATCCTTGGTAACGATTATTCAATTGCCATTGTTGATAGAATTTTCATTTCATTTACTATGACTTTATTTTTATTCAGAACTTCGAATTATGGTTCTTAGTAGATTTTGGCTCGTAATTTTCATCTCTTCGATTTTATTCATCGTAACGGGTGTTCTTACTTCGCGGAATTATTCAATTGATTTCGTCTTGAATGGTAAAAAAGGGGATCCAGTTCTCATTGGAGAGAAATATTTGTACCAACTTCCCAAAGTAATTCAAGACTCATTAACAAATTCGAGCGAAGGTTCGATAGTTCTCAATAAGAATACAAAAGATCCTGACACTACCTATGAGTACAAGAATAAAACGGTTAAAATCTATTCTGGAGTTCAAAAAACCGATGGACTGCTTGATACATGTAAGAATAGTCTGCTTGAAATAATTCTGCCTTTGATTGCCTATTTGGCCTTTTTCTGTGGCATAATGCAACTATTGATCGATTCCGGGGCAACAGAAAAATTAGCAAGACGCTTAAGTCCATTTTTTGTCCAAGTATTTCCAAGTGTTCCCAAAAATCACGAATCGATATCTTATATGACGTTAAATTTTTCGGCGAATTTTTTGGGTCTTGACTCCGCTGCTACACCTTTCGGTTTAAAAGCCATGCAAAGCCTGCAAGAAATTAATCCAGATAAGGACAGAGCAAGCGATGCCCAAATTATGTTTATGTGTCTGCATGCTGCTGGCCTTACATTAATTCCTACATCAATCATTGGTTATCGTGCAGCTCAAAATGCTTCAAATCCTGCTGATGTCATGTTACCATGTATCATTACATCTTTCATCGGAACAATTGCCGCCTTTGTGATTGTGGGTATTCGGCAACGCATTAATCTTAAGAGTGCCTCTATTTTAACTGTTATTTTTTCGATTGTAGCTGCCATAATAGGGTTACTGATGTATATCAATAGTTTGGATATTGTAGGAAAAAATTATTTTACAAGTAATTTCTCGGGTATTCTGCTCATTGGGATTATTGGGCTTGCTTTGATTTACTCTTTCTATCAGGAAAGAAAATTTAAAGATAAGGAAACAACCGTCTTTGATTCTTTTGTTTTGGGTGCAAAAGGAGGACTTAATACAGGAGTGACCATTTTTCCATATGTACTGGGAATGTTGGTGGCGATTTCTCTGTTTAGAAACAGTGGTTTATTTGAAATCATAAGTACAGGTATTGCGGAAGTATTTCGATATGTTGGTGTAACTAAAGAAATTACTGATTCTTTGCCGGTGGCTCTTTTGCGCCCATTTAGCTCAGGAGGCTCCCGCGGTTTTATGATAGACGCGATGAATAATTTTGGCCCAGATTCACTAACAGGAAGACTGAGTTGTATTTTTCAGTGCAGTGCAGAGACAACCTTTTATGTAATTGCAGTTTATTTTGGTTCAATAAATGTTAAAAATACCCGATATACGCTGGGAACAATGTTATTGGTAGATTTAATTTGTGTCATAACGGCAATTTTTGTAGCACTTTGGTTCTTTTAACTTTAATTCAATGTCTTAAATGGGATGGAATTTTTTTAAGAAAGAAAATCAGGATAAAGACAAAATAATTTCAGTTGTTGCACTAAAATCAATTGATTATCCCTCACTGGTCATTTTGGCCTGGGCAAAAGCCGTAGAAGGTAACGAGGAACTCCAAAATTGGTTAAAAGATAATGGTTACCCTGAATTATTCTTTTGTGTGCATGCCATTTATCTCAAAGATGAACCAAGAGAGTGGTTATTAAAAAATGGATATGCACACCTTATGGCCATGATTCATCTGGCGGAAGGGAATCAACAAGCGGGAAAATGGTTGTTGGAGCAGAATTTTGAAACCCTGTATCACCTTGGAAGGGCTATTGACCACGAAAATGAAAGTTGGTTATGGTTGAGGAAATATTCTACACAAGACATATTTGTGCTCGCTAAAAGCATTCAATTTATAAAAGACCAGATTGAGGACAATCACAACGATATACATTCAATCCACAAGGATCTTTAACAAAAAAGGTTTACTAAAATTTCCCTTATTTTAGGAATGTTACTTCAACTCTCCTATTTTGCTTTCTTCCTACCTCATTAATATTGGGTGCTTTTGGTTTCTTTTCGCCGTGATGATTGCAAATAATGCGTTTTGGATCAATACCATTTGCTATTAAGAAATCTCGCACCGCATTCACGCGATTCTTTGATAAATCAAAGTTATAAGCCTCAGCTCCAATAGCATCGGTATGACCTTGCAATTCAATTTTAATCAAAGGACGGTCTGACATAATATTAATGATTGACTCTAATTCCCCAAACGCTTCCTTTTGAACGATTGCTTTATCAAACTCAAACAAAATCTCCTTTTTGATCAAACCTGATTTATCGACTTTATTTGAAATGGAGCCTCTGTCTATGTAAACGGTGTCAATTTTCGTTAGTATCAATGTATCCACGCGAATTTGAACATTTCTAATCAAATTGTTTGTATCCTTGTCGTTTACAACAATCTCTGGCTGTTTTTTCTTGTTTTTACAAAGTTTTAAACCAAGGACTACCTCATGAGATCCGGAGCTGTAACTTGCGATGTTAGCCATAGGACTTTCGTAGGCATAACCAATAAAAAATAAATCTTGAATATTAATACCTATTCTTGCCATCAAGCCAACTTGTGTTCGATATCCTAATCCGCCGAAAAGGAAGTCTTTGTATATTAAATCTGCGTTAATATCCGTTTGAAATCCGGAATTGATACCCTTTGCAAAAACAGAGGGTTTAAGTATAAGTTTTGAATTCACCGGAATTTCGTAGGAAATTAATCCGTTCAGATGCCTCCTTAGTCCATAACCGTCTAACCCGTTATAACCAAAATTTGTATACGATTGAAGAAGTTGTTTTGAGGCAAGAGCAACTTCTAATTTGTTAAATTGATATAACAAACCCAATTCACTGTTTATTGTTCCCGCAGCATTTACGCCTCCGTTTGCAATAGGGTCGTTGGGATCAAATACAATTGCTGAAGTAGGATCAACTCGGTATTGATTGTATCCAACACTCGCGCCGATACGGATTTTATGATTTACGCCAAGATTTAAGCCATAAGCCACAGAACCCATACCACTTACTTGATTTATCATTCCGATTTTATCGATAAGCACTTGACCACCAATTCCAAAGGATTTGCCGAGACGTGTATTTATCCCTAAGTAACTGGTAAGGGGAGCCCCTTCTACCTTCACCCATTGATTTAAATGGGAAAAAGTAATGTCAGTACAACCACTCGCACCGGTATACGCAGGATTGATAGCATATTTGTTGTAGTTATAAGCACTGCTTTGAGGAGTCTGTTGCGCCATTGAAACAACTTGGAAACCCCACAACGAAAAGAAAAGAAAAGAATATTTCATGGCGTAATTATTTCTTGAATTTTAATAAATTAATGGAGCCGGTATATTCTTTGTCTTCACATGCGATAACATAGAAATAAACACCATCCGGAAGTTCCTCTCCCGTATTATTTTTCCTGCCGTTCCAGTCATTATTGTAATCATCCGATAGGAACACCACTTCTCCCCAACGGTTGTGAATTGTGACTTTGCAATTGTTAATCTTATCGGGGTCACTTACCTTCCAAACATCATTATTCCCGTCATCGTTGGGAGTAATCATATTGCTGATTTCAAACTCACAATCAATTACAGAAAGTTCGAGGACTAAGACAGAGTCACAGCCTGTAATATTTATTGTATCGTAAATTATTCCGCTTGTTGAATACATATTTCCATTAAATTCATATTCCTCACCGATACAAATCTCGGCAGTTTGATAGCTGCTATTTGGAGGCGTA
>VGMK01000116.1 GCA_016866375.1 Bacteroidota bacterium | reverse complement strand
GGATGGAGTGCAAATGCAATTGGTTGCATGAGCGATACAAAAGGGGCAACACCAAATTTTGACCGTTTGGTAAAAGATGGTCTTCTTTTTTCAAATATTTATGCCACAAATACAACATCAGAGATTGGACATACCTCAATTTTATCAGGTTTTCCGGCCCTACCTGAAGTTGCTATTTCCTCTTATCCGGAGAAACATAGAAAACTCACTACGCTTAATGAATCACTAAAAAAAGTAGGTTACAATTGTGGCTATTTATTCGGAGGAGATTTATCCTATGGAAATATTGAGAGTTTTATAAAGGAGCATCACATGGACGAAGTTTGGGATGAAGATAAGTTTCCTTCAACCTATGATCAGGGAAAGTTAACTTATCATGACGAAGATGTTTTTTCGGTTTTTTTGGAAAGAATAAATCAAAGCAGTCCACCCTTTTTTAGAATTGTCTTTACGGGTAGCACACATGCTCCATATGATCATCCCGGCTCAGGTTCCCAAAATTGGAGTGGTAAAGAAGCTGATTACATGAATTCTTTAATATACGCCGATCAATGTTTGGCTGATTTCATGAAAAAAGCGCAACAACAAGCATGGTATAAAAACACCTTATTTGTTATTGTCTCAGACCACAGCCACTCTTGCCCAACCCATGAAGCTCCTTACACTGTTGATTTTTTTAAAATCCCTTTGCTGTTTTATGGTGATGTTTTGAATCGAGCCTACAAAGGAATTATTTTAAACAAAATTGGATCTCAGGCCGATTTAGCAGCTACTTTACTAACACAGTTAAAGATAAATTCAAAAGAATATCCTTACAGTAAAAATTTATTGGATCCTACATCACCAGACTTTGCCTTTATTTCGACGACAAGGGGATACGGTTTCACAAATACATTCGGTAAATTTATTTACCACTTTGATGCGAAAAAATACCATCAGCAAACCTACTCCGAACAAAATTTTAAAAATGCTAAAAAGTGCAGTGATGCACTTTTCAAAAGTTATTACGAATTCTATAAAAATTTAGAATTTCAATAAAACAAAGAAGGTTGCTCTTCTAGAACAACCTTTTAGAAAGTTTTTCTTATTAAAATCTATCCCGAACACATTTCACATCCTTCAGGATTATCCAAAGAACAGGTAATAGCGGCTTCTTGTTCCTCAAGGGACTGTTGCACTGAGTGTTCAACAACTGATTTGTCAACCGTGAATTTTATAGCATCGGTCGCCGCTTTTGTTCTGAGGTAATACATTCCCGTCTTCAATCCTTTTTCCCATGCGTAAAAGTGCATCGATGTTAGCTTACCGAAAGTCGCATTTTCCATGAAAATATTTAGCGATTGACTTTGACAAATATAAGCGCCCCTATCTGCCGATTGATCGATAATAGCTTTCTGAGAAATTTCCCAGGCCGTCTTATACAACTCTTTTAGATGCGCAGGTATCTCATTAATTTTTTGAATAGACCCATTCGCCGCCATGATTTTTTGTCTAACGTCTTTGTTCCATATTCCTTCTTTAACTAAATCTTTTAGAAGGTGTTTGTTTACAATAATAAATTCACCGGAGAGCACTCTCCTTGTATAAATATTGGAAGTATAAGGTTCAAAGCATTCGTTATTTCCCAATATCTGAGCGGTTGAAGCCGTCGGCATAGGCGCCAGTAACAAAGAGTTTCTTACTCCGTATGTTTTCACCTCTTGCTTTAATAGATCCCATTCCCAGCGAGTTGTTGGAGTTACACCCCACATATCAAATTGAAATATCCCTTTCGATACAGGAGAGCCTTCAAAAGACTCGTAGGCACCGTGCTCCTTTGCCAAATCTTTAGATGCTGTCATTGCAGCATAGTATATGGTTTCAAAAATTTCTCTATTTAATGCCCGTGCCTCACTAGACTCAAAAGGCAGCCCCATAATTATAAAGGTATCTGCTAATCCTTGGACACCTAGTCCTATTGGACGATGCCTGAAATTAGATTTCTTTGCCTCTTCGACTGGGTAATAATTTTCATCAATAATTTTATTTAGATTTAATGTTGCTTGATAAGTGACCTCAAAAAGTTTGTCGTGATCAAACGCACCATTTTCAGAAACATACTTAGGTAAGGCAATTGAAGCTAGGTTGCACACAGCTATTTCGTCAGGAGCAGTATATTCCATGATTTCCGTGCACAAATTAGAAGATTTGATGGTTCCTAAATTTTGTTGATTTGATTTATTATTCGCGGCATCCTTGTAGAGCATATAGGGTGTTCCAGTTTCAATTTGAGATTCTAAAATTTTGAACCACAAATCCTGTGCTTTTATTGTTTTTCTTCCCTTCCCTTCGGATTCATATTTTAAATACAATGCCTCAAAAGCCTGACTGTGCGAATCTGAAAGACCAACACATTCATGGGGGCACATAAGTGTCCAATTACCATTTTCTTTGACACGTTTCATGAATAAATCTGGTATCCAAAGCGCGAAGAATAAATCTCTTGCACGTTGTTCTTCTTTTCCGTGATTTTTTTTAAGGTCTAAAAAATCAAATATGTCAGCATGCCATGGCTCCATGTAGATTGCAAAAGAACCTTTTCTTTTTCCCCCACCCTGATCTACATATCGAGCCGTGTCATTAAATACACGCAACATAGGAACTATTCCATTGGAAGTTCCATTTGTCCCTTTTATGTATGAGCCTGTAGCTCTGATATCGTGTATAGAAAGACCAATACCTCCAGCTGATTGAGATATTTGCGCACACGACTTCAGGGTATCGTATATTCCACTGATACTATCTTCTTTCATTGTTAAAAGAAAACAAGACGACATTTGAGGTTTCGGTGTACCCGAATTAAACAATGTTGGCGTGGCATGGGTGAACCATCCTTCGGACATTAAATTGTATGTCTTAATTGCAGCTGCTATGTCATTTTTATGAATCCCAATTGCAACGCGCATTAACATTTGTTGTGGACGCTCCGCAATTTTACCGTCAAGCCTCATCAAGTAGGAACGCGTCAAGGTTTTGAAACCAAAGTAATCGTATCTGAAATCACGATCGTATATTATGCTAGAATCTAAAATTTCTTTGTTCGTGCTTATAATTTCATACACGTCGTCAGCAATCAATGAGGCACGCTCGTTTGTCTTCGGATCAACATACAAGTACATATCCTCCATTACCTCAGAGAATGTTTTCTTTGTCTCTTTGTGAAGGTTAGAAACCGCAATTCTGGATGCTAATAAGGCGTAGTCTGGATGATCTATTGTTTTTGCTGCAGCTACCTCAGCCGCTAAATTATCTAAGTCTGTTGTAGACACCCCATCGTATATTCCCTCAATAACTTTCATTGCAACGGATTCAGGAGATACAAGGGCATCTAATCCGTAACACATTTTGACGATACGCGCAGTTATCTTGTCAAATTTAATTGCTTCTTTTCTCCCATCTCTTTTTACTACATACATGATAATTGCTTTATGTTCTTTGTTTATTAAAAATCCTCATCCAAACTAAATGCTTGGTTTTCTTTTCCGGCTAAAACACCCGCTTTTTGGTATTCCCCGACTCGTTTTTCAAAGAAATTTGTCTTCCCTTGAATTGAAATCATTTCCATGAAATCAAAAGGATTTGAAGCGTGGTACACCTTCTCATTTCCGAGTTCAACCAATAAGCGGTCTGCAACAAATTCAATGTATTGGCTCATTAAATCTGAATTCATGCCTATTAACTTCACAGGTAGTGCATCTGTCACGAAATCCTTTTCTATTTCTACAGCATCCATAATGATTTGCTGCACCTGCTCTTTGGGTAATTTATAAATTAAGTGCTTCGTGTAAAGTAAACATGCAAAATCACAATGCAATCCTTCATCTCTTGATATTAATTCATTTGAAAAGGATAGGCCAGGCATAAGCCCTCTTTTTTTCAGCCAAAAAATTGAACAAAATGAACCTGAAAAGAAAATACCCTCAACCGCGGCAAACGCCACCAGTCGTTCTGCAAATGAACCTTTATCAATCCAACGGAGTGCCCAATTCGCTTTTTTCTTAACGCAGTCGAGCGTCTCGATTGCATTGAACAAATATTCTTTTTCCGCACTGTTCTTAATGTAGGTATCAATAAGCAAGGAATAGGTCTCGGAATGAATATTTTCCATGGCGATTTGGAAACCGTAGAAGAATTTAGCCTCCGTGTATTGCACCTCCGACAAAAAGTTTTCTGCCAAATTTTCATTAACAATCCCGTCTGAAGCTGCAAAAAAAGCCAAAACATGCTTGATAAAATGCCGCTCATCGTTATTTAATTTATTTTCCCAATCTATAAGATCTGGGGATAAGTCTATTTCCTCTGCAGTCCAAAAACTGGCTTCCGCTTTTTTGTAGAAATTCCATATATCATCGTGTTGAATGGGGAATAATACAAATCTTTTTTTGTTTTCAATTAAAATTGGCTCATTGACCTGTGACATAGCTGCCTAGTTTATTTTGTTGTTTTATTAAATCCTAAATTTGGTTGTATACCGCTGCAAAGTGTTCGATGACTTATTTCGAAGTTTTGTCTGCTCAGGGGTACAAAATTTGTCAAAAAAATCACCATAATCAATTAAAGAAATTAACATTTATTTCAGGTTTTCAACACAAAAAAACGCAATCCCTAAGTGGACGAAACTTTCAGAGATTTTCAACAAGCTCATAAAGATATCCACATTAATTTTCTTGCTCTTTTGAAAACTATTTAAAAGAAAATTGTATCAACAAGCAGTAAAAATTTGTATGAAAATGCAACGTTAAAAGTATTCCCAATTTTGAATTAAAAAAAGACCCTCCAACGTCGGGTTTTTAACATATATTTGTTTAAAGCATTCGAATTACTTTACTGACCTACAAATGACGCAAAAAATTATTCTAGAGAAGTACCTAGATGCTCTATCACATGTAATTTTTCCAAATACTTGTGCGCACTGCCAAACTGAAATTGGGAGATTTGAATATTATATGTGTCATGCTTGTTGGGAGGCCATTTCTCATACACACTATGAGCATTATCAGGATATCACAACCTTGGATCGGTTATTTTTTGGCCGGGTACATTTACAAAGTACCTACTCATTATTTCACTTTGAGGAGGGCAATCCAATTCAGTCTCTTTTGCATACATTGAAATACCATCACCAAGAAAAAGTTGGCCGATATTTAGGGAGAATATTGGGAGAAAAGTTGAGAATCAAATCTTTTCCTTCGCCAATTGATCTGGTGGTGCCTGTTCCCATTCATCCAAAAAAAGAATTTCATCGGGGTTACAATCAATGTGATTCCATTTGCAGGGGTTTAGCAGAAACCATGAAATTACCAATAGATAGGAAAATCTTAAAAAAAATTAAATATAATTCAAGCCAAACAAAAAAATCAAAATGGGAACGATTGGAAAACTCCAAAGCTAACTTTTCCGTTTACAAGACCTTGACTCCATATCAACACATTTTGATTGTAGACGACGTAATCACAACTGGTGCAACCATCGAATCCTTGGGCAAATTATTGGTTCAAGAATACCCAAGTTTAAAAATAAGCGTGGCAAGTATAGCATTTTCAGGGAAATGAGTAAAAACATTCTTATAATCGGAGCAGGACTGGCAGGGTTAACTCTTGCATACAGATTCAAGAAAAAAGGCCATCGGGTAATGCTCCTGGACAAGGGAGAAAATCATTCATCAACGGTTGCCGCTGGGATGGTAAATCCAATGGTATTCAGAAGAATGAATAAATCGTGGAGAGTAGACGAATTCCTCGAGGAAGCAGTGTCATTTTACAGAGAACTTGAGGGTGTCCTTGGTATTGAATTTTTTCATCCTATTTCTATTTTAAGGTGCTTTTCCTCCTTGCAAGAAAAAAAATGGTGGATTGAAAAATCAGAAAAAAAAGAATACGAAAAATACTTAGCTGCAATTGATGAGGAGGAATGTGGGTTGAGAAGCCTACATTGTGAATTTGGAATTGGTTTGGTCAAACAAGCATTTTGGATAAACGCAGCCGTCTTCATTAAGGCATTTCAAAAATATTTCATGGCAAAAAAAGAATTCACAACGGGTGATTTTAAATTTGGGCTCTTCGATTCAGCAACCATGTGTTATGACGATGAAAAATACGACGATGTTATTTTTTGTGTAGGACATGCCCAAGGCGAACTGCCATATTTCCAACCCACTCCTATTCAAAAAACGAAGGGCCAAATTCTTACCATTCAATCAGAAGAACTTCAAACTGAATACTCCCTGAATCGAAAGTGTTACGTAATTCCCGTTGGAAATAATTTATATAAAGTCGGGGCAACATATGAATGGCATAACGCTACCCTAAACTGTACTTCCGAAGCCCAAGAAGAAATCAAAAATAAGTTGTCTTGTTTATATCAAGGCGATTATCAGATTATACACCAAGAGGTGGGAATAAGGCCTACAACCATTGACCGAAGGCCCGTTCTCGGGAGATCTTACGAAAATCCACACCTATTCATTTTTAATGGGCTTGGGACAAAAGGGTATATGATGGCGCCTCTGCTCTCCGACGAAATGGCAGACTTTATCCTTGACAACAAGGAACCACCCATGGAATATAATTTAAAACGTTTTTCGTAAGTCTATTGAGTGGAAAGAATAGGTCAATTCCGTATATTTGTGCCCGATTATGAAATACATCCGAAATTTTTGCATAATAGCACATATTGACCACGGAAAAAGCACCTTGGCGGATAGATTATTGCAAATAACAGGTACCATCTCCGACCGTGAAATGCAAGCGCAAGCCTTAGATGATATGGATTTGGAACGAGAACGTGGAATTACTATTAAAAG
>VGMK01000115.1 GCA_016866375.1 Bacteroidota bacterium | reverse complement strand
GAATGTTTTTTTAGATAAAATCCCAGGATTAAAACCTGCGTTTGATAAAGAGGGAACAATAACGGCAGCAAATGCATCGACCTTAAACGATGGTGCTTCGGCACTTGTGTTGGCTTCTGCGGAAGCTGTTACTAAATATGGTTTAAAACCGATAGCCAAAATTGTTAGTTATGCGGATGCGGCCCAAGCTCCGGAATGGTTTACAACTGCTCCTTCTTTGGCTATTCCCAAAGCATTGGATAAGGCAGGATTAAAAATAAGTGATGTAGATTTTTGGGAGCTGAATCAAGCATTTTCCGTTGTAGGCCTTGCAAATATTAAAATCCTTGGTTTAAATCCAGAGGTTGTCGACGTGAATGGTGGAGCAGTTGCTCTTGGTCATCCACTTGGAAATTCAGGTTCTCGCGTAATCGTAACCTTAATTCATGTATTAAAGCAACGAAATGCTAAAATTGGTGCTTCGGGGATTTGTAATGGCGGTGGCGGCGCCTCTGCAATGGTTATCGAGAACTTATAATAAACCCAACATAAACGAGAAATAGCTGCTGAAAGAGTAGCTCTTTTTTTACTTAAATCGCATCAATTGATTTACAGTGAAGTCCCATTCAGGTGTAGAAAGTTCCTCTGCTTGTTTTTCGCTGTACCATGGACTCAATTTCTCATTATCGTTATTCTTTAACAATTGAATTTCTTGTGCGGGCATGTAACTTTGCATAAGAAGAAATATCTTTTCGCCATTTGATGTATTGATGGCCATATCAGCGATTAACACTGCGTGACCAGGAGACCCTCCTTTAATAAAAACATCTCCCACTTCCATTTGAGAAAGTGTGATTTTTACTAACTCTCTTGACAAGGAAAGGGTTCCAGCATAAGTGAAAATAAGTTCTAAATAAGACCACAAATCCTGAGGTGTATTTGATGCCGGTTTGGATTGAACCCAGCTTGGTTTTCCATTTATTAATTTAACTCGTTTGCCCTTCATCCATTCACTGTAATCGCACCTCCATCCACTTGTGAAGTTGAAATGAATTTCGGAATACCTTTTGTTTTTCCACAACCATTCTGCCCTTAAGCGCATGATTGCATCCGCACATTGATGTAAATCTCTTTTTCCAATTGGTAAATCAATCACAGCATCGTATACATTATCGTTAGCCTTAAATTGGCCATTGTGCATTCGAACCAATGATCCATGTTTTTTTAGTGGTAAATTTCTTAAATGACTTGTAAATGATGTTTCTAACGCCTCCGTTCGCATAAAACCATCAGGAACATTAATCCTTTTTTGGAGTGTCATGCCGGAAGTGTCGATTACATCTTTGATTGATTTTTTTTCTGACTCATGCTCAGATAATTTAGTATTGGCTATTGCAAGATTCTCTTTGAGATTCTTGTCGCTTGGTTTTTGTCCGCAACTTGTGCAGGCTAAAAGGATAAAAATAACTACATTATTTATTTTTCTACATTTCATTGTAAAGCAATTTAAGCGTTGGCAAATCAAGGTCATGAGCACCGGAAAACCTTATGACTTCATACTTATTTGAACGGTAAAATTCACAGGTACCTTCTATGTTAGTTGAAAAATAAGGATCCTCGTTTCCAACAACAAAAATGCCGTTATTTACGTCTTTTTCAGTTTGTTCTATGTCTGTAGGGAAAACAGATGCCCACATTATTAATCGCTGAAAACACGATTGCTTTTTAAAGTACCATCGGGCAGCTGTGGCTCCTCCTTGCGAGAAGCCTAAAAGGGTAATCTCGTTAAAATCGTGTTTTGATTTTATGTAATCCAGTAATTCAGTCAACCACATGAAGTTGTCTTCAATGTCAATCAACCTTTCCTCACTTGTCATCCACGAAGCACCAACGCGACCTGTATTGCCATTCAAATAAAAGCGATGCATACCTTCGGGAAAAAGTAGTGATGTGTGTTTTTCCAATCCGTCAAATTTCTTAGCAAAATAGGGGATGAGTTGACCATACCCGTGCAAGGCTACCAATAGCTTTTTTTGAGCACAAGCCTCAGTACCCTTACAAAAAAGATAACGGAAATGCTTTTTACTTTGAAATTGTGTTGTTGAAGGGAGCATTAAATTTCCATTAAAAGTAGTAAATTTGACGGTGCATCGAATAGTTTCTATCGGTTTTTTTGCAGTGATGCTCTGGCAAATTATAGGATTTTTTACCTATTTCGAGATTTCACATTATTACGTCAAAAAAGAAATAAAAACGGCGCTTAAAAAAGCAGTGCCAGCAAATCATCGAAAACTATTTTATTTTACACCTGATCAAGAAAAGTCATTACTATGGATTAAAAGCAACGAATTTAAATTGAATGACAGATTTTATGATGTCGTGGAAAGAACTGAATCGAATGGGAAAGTTAGATTATCTTGTATTGATGACATTCAGGAGACGCAATTATTCAAGCAATTAGGTGTACAAACTTCTTCCTCTTTATCTAAAGGATCGGGTAAAATCCCTTTAAATTCTTGGTTTCATCTTCTGCAACAACCTTTTTTAATCGTTCACAATTTAACAATCAATCCCATATATCATTTAGAAGAGAACAACTTAAATCTTAAGCCATATAAGAATAACTTTAAAGAAGTTTATCTACCGCTATCTCCTTCTCCTCCCAAGTGTTTAGTTTGATTTTTTATTGAATCATTTTTTAACTAAACACAAATAAAATGAGAAATATACATTTAGCATATTTGGCTATATTTATGGGTGTTTTTGACTTTTCCTTCGCCCAGGGAAAAACAATGCGGCTTATAGACAATGAAACCTTACAAGGCGTTCCATTTGTTCAAGTTGCAAATGAAAAAAAAGAGGTTTTTACTTCGAATGAAAAAGGGATAATTTCCTTTGTTTCGGGGACTTTTTTTACAATTCGACACCTTGAGTACAAAACAATAACCTTGTCCTATGACGAATTGACTAAACTTAATTTCAAAGTCTATTTGCAGTCAAATGCGAACACTATGGAAGAGGTTGTTTTGTCTGCAAGTCGTTTCGAGGAAAAGAAAAAGGACGTGGCTCAAAAAATACAGGTTTTACGAACCAAAGATTTACAGCAAATGAATCAATCCTCTACGGCAGATGTGCTGGCAAATTCAGGAAATGTATTCGTGCAGAAAAGTCAACTTGGAGGTGGGAGCCCAATAATTCGTGGTTTTGAAACAAATAAGGTACTTCTCGTAATAGACGGAATTCGCATGAACAATGCCATTTACAGAGGCGGTCACCTTCAGAATGTCATTACCTTGGATAATTCTATTATGGATCGAGTAGAAGTACTCTACGGCCCAGGATCTGTGGTGTATGGATCAGACGCTATTGGTGGCGTTATGAGTTTTACGACCAAGAATCCATCATTCAGCTCTTCGGATAAAATTTTGGTAAAAGGCGGAGCCTATTCGCGCTATTTCAGTGCAGCAAATGGTTATTCAGCTCATGCAAATGTGTCAATTGGTTCTAAAAAAGTAGCCTCATTAACTTCTTTCACCTTTTCAAAATTCAATGATTTACGTCAAGGAGCTAGACGAAGTCCGTTTGTTGGGAATTTTGGCGCTAGAACGTGGTATGTGCAACACATCAATGGTATCGACTCCATGATTATGAATGCAGACACAAATGTTCAGGTTGGATCTGGATATTCGCAATACGACATCCTTCAAAAATTTATTATTAAACAAGGTGATGATAAAAAACATATTTTGAATTTCCAGTTGTCAAATTCCTCCAATATTGACCGTTATGATCGATTAACTCAATTGAGCAGTGGGAAGCCAAAATTTGCAGAGTGGTATTATGGGCCACAATTTCGTTTATTGAGTGCCTACACATTTGAACACAAGGCTAAAACTCGTTTTTACGATTTAGCTAGAGCAACGTTAGGTATTCAGAACATTGAAGAGAGTAGGATGGACAGAAGATTTAATAAAGCCATGTTAAATCATCGAATTGAGAAACTGAATATAATAACCTTCAACTCAGATTTCTTTAAGAAAATTGGTCAACATGAAGTACGTTATGGTGCAGATGGATTTTTTAACGGTGTAAATTCTACAGCTTTTCAAAAGGATATTGTAGCAGATACGACAGCAAAATTAGATACGCGTTATCCGGACGGAGGATCTGTTATGCAGTCTTTCGCTATGTTTGGTACACACACTTGGGAAATAAACAACAAATTCATCGTGAATGATGGAATTCGCATAAATTATGTTGGTTTGAATGCTAAATTTAACGACAAAACATTTTTTCCGTTTCCTTTCAACGACATCCATCAAAATTATCGAGCCGTCAATGGAAATGTTGGATTAATTGTAATACCATGGAGCGAATTAAGAATGACGATTAATGCTTCAACAGGTTTTCGCGCGCCTAATGTAGATGACCTTACCAAAGTGTTCGAATCTGTTCCAGGAAAAGTCATTGTTCCTAATCCTAATTTGAGAGCAGAATTTTCTTACGCCGGCGATTTAGGAATTTCCTATCAATTAACTAAAGGGATTACGGCTTCAGCAAATACCTATTTCACTTATTTAACCAACGCATTAACTGTAACGAAAGGCACCTTTGATGGTCAAGACTCCGTTAACTATGACGGCGAGCTGAGTGAAGTTATGACTACGATAAATGCTGGAAAAGCTTTTGTTACAGGATTTGAAGGCGCATTATACGGTCAGTTTAATGAGAATTTTGGAATTACAGCTACGGTAAATTACACGTATGGTCGGATTATTTTGAGTGAGAAAAATGTTAGCGGAAAAGATTCCTTAACCCCACTAGACCACATTCCGCCTGTTTTTGGAAAGTTTTCCTTGACTTACAACACAGGGAAGTTTAGAAGTGAGTTTTTCATAAACTATTCAGGATGGAAGTTACTTAAGGATTATAATTTAAATGGAGAGGACAATTATGCTTTTGCCTTACCTGAAGGAATGCCGGGTTGGTACACTTTAAATGCACGAGTAGGTTATGTGTTCAGCAATAAAATAACCATGCAATTGGCTTGCGAAAATTTATTGGATCAGAATTACCGAAATTTTGCAAGCAATATTTCCGCTCCAGGGAGAAATTTTATCGTAACACTGAGAGGTAGTTTCTGATTCCTCTGATTAATCCTCTCCCTAAAAAACACTTACTTAATAAAAAAATAGTTACCTCGAGGTAACTATTTTAATTAAATTATTTATAGTTTTACTAAAAAAAAAATAGAATATGAACGTCTTAAAACCCTACATTGCCACAATCTTGATTGCTATCGCTGTTATTCTAACAGGTTACCTTCTCGGCCGTGCTTATATGTCTAAAGGTAAGCCCGATCCACGAATTAGTGTGGTTGGTTTAGGAGAAGAATCCTTTGATTCAGATTTAATTGTTTGGAATTCTTCTTTCAGTAGAAAAAATATAGATTTAAAAACTGCATACGCTGAATTAAATAATGATTTAAATAAGTTAAAAAGCTACCTAAAACGAAAAGGAGTTGCAGATAGTGACATCATCATTGAGGCTGCTAATATTCAAAAAGAATACAGCAACGAGTACGATGAAAATGGAAACCTTCGCAACACTTATTTTTCCGGATACAACATAACACAAAGTGTCAAAGTGCAGTCAAAAAATGTGGGATTAGTAGAAAAAGTCTCTAGGGAAGTTTCTGAATTGATTGATGCAGGAATAGAATTAAATTCTCAAGCTCCAGAATACTATTACACCAAACTGGCTGAGCTGAAGTTGAAAATGATTGAAGAGGCAACGAAAGATGCGTATGAAAGGGCAGGTAAAATTGCAGAAAATGGTGGTGGTGAGTTAGGTAATCTTAAAAATGCAGACATGGGAGTTTTTCAAATCACCGCTGAAAATTCATCCGAAGAATACGAGTGGGGAGGCAGCTTTAACACGACATCTCGTAGAAAAACAGCTAATATTACCATTCGATTACAATACGAAATCGACTAGTAATTTAGCAAAATTGTTCTTTTTGAAGTTTCAACCATTCAAGGGTTGAGTTAGAAAAAATATCTTCTTTTACTTCAATTGTCAATTGGCTTTCTTCAATAAATTTACCAATTTCTAGGTCGCCAAGAGGAAAAGGGTAATCAGTGCCGAGACAAACGCGTTTTGCTCCTTGCAATTTTAAAATGTATTGCAATACATGTATGTCATGTGTAATACAATCGACCCAAAATTTTCCCAAGTACTCTCTTGGACTTCGATCATTGTCAATGGCCACCAAATCAGGTCTACTCTTATATCCATGTTCAATTCTTCCTAAGGTCGTCAAAAAGGAACCGCCTGCATGAGAGAAACATACACGAAGGTTTGGTAACTTTTCTAAAACACCACCGAATATTAATGAACATGCAGCACGTGACGATTCAGCCGGCATACCAACGAGCCACGGTAACCAATATTTTTTCATACTCTCGAAACCCATCATTTGCCAAGGATGAACCATAACAGCTAGATCCAATCGTTCACAAGCTTCAAAAATTGAGAAAAATTTTACCTCACTTAAATTCTCATCGTTAATGTTAGAACCTATTTGAATTCCTCGCAGTCCGATAGATTTGATGCGCTCAAGCTCTTGAATAGCAAGTTGTTCGTCTTGCATTGGAATAGTGCCTAATCCAACGTAATTCCTCGGAAATTTGTTCACTAATTCCGCAATGTGATCATTTAAAAAAATGCTCAACTCAAGGCAATCAGTGGGCTTGGCCCAGTACGAGAACATGACAGGGATGGTACAAATCACTTGTACTTGTGTGTTGAACTTTTCGTATTCATTAATTCTTATCGATGCATCCCAACAATTCTCTTTAATTTTTCTGAAAAATT
>VGMK01000114.1 GCA_016866375.1 Bacteroidota bacterium | reverse complement strand
AGCGCCAACAACATCGAGTACCTTACATTACAGACTAGGATTGAAGGAGGATTGTGCTTGCATGGATATGCCAATGGGTTGTGCTGGTTTTGTCTATGGATTGAGTGCAGCAAAAGCGGCGCTTATTTGTGAAAATGCAACATGTGTTTTATTTATTACTGCTGATATACCGAGTTCTGTCATTCATTCCAGAGATTTTGAATTGCGTGCAATTTTTGGCGATGCAGGTGCAGCAGTAGTTGTTGAAAATTCTTCCTCTGGTAAAATTGGTCGTTTTTGTTTCGGTACCGATGGTTCAGGTGCTGAAAATCTTATTGTAAGACAAGGTTCCACGCGGCAACAAATTGATGAAACCTGGTTGAAGAAATTTAAGGCTGAACCCGGTAAATTATCTTTTGGTCGGATGGAAATGAATGGTTTAGAAATAGCACGATTTTCCCTGCAAAAAGTCCCTGTGCTGGTCAAAAATGTCCTCCAGAAAAATGGTTTAGCATTCCAAGATATTGATCTTTTTATACTGCATCAGGCAAGTGATTTTATTCTAACCGCTCTCAGGCGTAAGTGCAAAATTCCGGAAAATAAATTTTACACTTATTTTTCAGAAATTGGCAATACCGTTTCGTGCTCTATTCCCATTGCCATGTATCACGCAGTAAAGGAAGGAAAATTAAAAAAAGGAAATAAAGTAATGATTTTGGGTTTTGGTGTGGGTTATTCTTGGGCAGGCACGGTTATAGAATATTAAGTAAATATCTATGAATGGAAATAAATGATCTCATAAAGTATATAGAAAGCGAATTTGACGAACTTCCTAAAGGTACGCTTCAACCTGAAACATCTTTTCGAGAAATAGAGGGTTGGAGCAGCATGCATGCACTGCTCCTTATTGCTCTGGTTGACAACCATTATGATGTGCTATTGACTGGAGAGGAATTAAAAAACGCAGTAACAATTCGTGATCTTTTTTTGATAATTGTAAATAGAAAATCTTAGTGGCAAAGTTTTCAATTGATGGGATAAAATTTGATGCAATATATTCTTGCGTTCCTCATCGAAAAGTAAAGTCAAGCGATTATTATCACTTTTCTGAAGCTGAGTCCTTACTATTTGAAAAAACAACAGGAATAAAAGAAAGGAGAGTAGCCTCAGAGGAAATTACGTGCTCAGATCTATGCTACAGAGCCGCAGAAAACTTGTTAAAAGATACAAGGGTAGACAGGGGAGAGATCGAGGTCCTAATTTTCGTTTCGCAATCACCGGATCATTTTCTGCCATCCACCGCTATTATCCTTCAAGAACGATTGAAGCTGCCCCAAAATTGCATGGCTTTCGACATTAATTTGGGCTGTTCAGGGTATGTGTATGGTTTATCTGTTATATCAAGTTTATTAAAAAATGGTCTTAAGAAAGGGTTACTATTGGTGGGCGACAAATCAACTATTTCTACAAGTTTCAACGATAAATCGACCCACCCACTTTTTGGTGATGCAGGAACTGCAACTTTGCTATCTTGCGATGAACAAGCTGACAGTATGTTTTTTAATTTGCAGTCTGATGGAAGTGGAAAAGATGCCATAATTATTGAATACGGGCATTCTCGTTTCCCCTACAACAAATACATCGACGAAGAAATAGAATACGATCCCGGTATTAAACGTTCAAGAAATCACCTCGCTTTGGATGGAGTGAAAGTATTTAATTTTGCCTTGAAAGAGGTGGCTAAATCCATAAATCAGTGCCTAGAGTATGCGCAAATAAGTAAAGAAAAAGTAGATTTTTTTGTTTTACATCAAGCCAATAAATTAATTAACGATTCTGTTCGAAAAAAAATGAAAGTGACAGAAGATAAATTTCCCATGAGTATAAGTAAATTTGGTAATACTAGTTCTGCATCCATCCCACTTACTATTTCTGTTTCGCTTCAAGAACAAATTAAAAAACAGCATCTTACATTATTATTAAGCGGATTTGGAGTAGGTTTGTCATGGGCCAGTGTCTCACTGAAAATAGGCCCTATTCCTGTAAAACTCATTGAATATGATTAACTTAAAAGATAAAAGAATACTTGTAACAGGAGCCACAGGGGGCATTGGAAAAGAAATTGTTTCAAACTGTCTTTCCCTCGGCGCAAAAGTCTTTGCGATTGGTCGTAATATTCAAAAGTTGTCTGAACTCAAGGGGAGTAAAAATTTAGTTATTGTTAAATGCGATGTTACAATTTCAGAGGAGGTAGACAGTCTTTTAGGTGAAGTTGATTGTCTCGATGGAGTTGTCCATTGTGTAGGGAAAATTTATCCGTTTCCAATAAAATACATTACCGGTAAACACATTCAAAAAGTTTATTCAGTAAATACTGAAAGTATTATTACCTTGACCTCTAAACTTTTTCAACGAAAAATTATTGCAAACAAGGCTTCTTTAATTTTTATTTCTTCAATTTCGGTGCAACACCCTTACATGGGTGGCGCATTATATGTTTCCTCCAAAGCCGCAATCGAAGCGTTTTCTAAATCTGTCGCACTGGAATTTGCACATCAGGGCATTCGCTCAAATTGTATAGCACCTGCATTAATTCAGACGGATATTTATGAGCAGACTAAAAAAGCGTACACCCCAGAACAATGGGAAAAAATTGTATCCCAATATCCGCTGGGACTCGGTAAGCCAGAGGATGTTGCCAGTCTGACAGTTTTTCTATTGAGTGATTTAAGTTTGTGGATGACGGGAGTTACGCTTCCGTTGGATGGCGGACTACTCCTGAATACTACCCGCTAATTAGTATGCTTCTGGAGCTAAACGTAAAACGATACCATCAATCGAATCGTCTAAATGAATTTGGCAACCTAGGCGTGAATTGGATTTTACATAAAACGCTTGATCTAGCATGTCTAATTCAGCCTCGCTCTGTTCGGGCAATTTCGTTTCCGATTCTAAATAACACTGACAAGTAGCACACATAGCCATGCCTCCACACTCACCGATAACGGGAAGTTCGTAAGCCTTGCAAAGTTCCATGATGTTCATATTCATGTCTGTAGGGCCTACTAACTCGTGAACTTCACCATCTCTGTCAATAATCGTTACCTTTATCTCGTTCATGTTCACCTTTTTTAATTGCGAATTCTTAATGAATTTATACCGTCAAAAAGCGTCTGATACTGACGTAATCCAATGTCAGCATTACTTAGAGGGCTTCCGTCATAAAGTGAAAAAGTAGCACTACTACACGTGTCATGGAGTACCAAGAAATTCTCTGTATCGGGAAATAGTGGTAAGAAACAATTACCCTCCAAATCGTTAGGAGAGTGTCTATCAAAAGCCATGAATTCATCCACAGATTTCCTGTAAACAATTAAACCTCTTGAACCGTAGCCTTCTATGTAGCACCAACCACCAACTCCCAAAAGAGAGTTATAGGAGGGCAGGTTAATATCAATGGTGACGTCAAATGGAATATTTGGTACTGGGTTTTGTTGATTTTTAAAACAACTTGAAATTGCGAATACTAAAGTAATATGTAAAATGGCGAACCTCATCCAGTAAAATTAGGAATATTCAGATTATTTTCAGGTGAAATATAATTCTTTCTCTTAAAATTATTTTAACAAATTTTTTATCGGTGCCAAAATTTTAAATGGAAAACTGAACAGCGTTATGGGTAAAAGATACGCGATACATCGGAACCCAAATGAGCAAAAATGATAAGCGAAGGGGTAATTGAAAGGAAAAATCAAGTAAAAAACGTTTGGAACAGGATGCCAGGGGTATTTGAAGTGGATGGGTTGTGCTTTTTAAGCGTTGTTATCGCTCCATCAGTTTCTCCCATTTTAACATGAGTCCTTCGAGTTTCTGTTTTTTATTCTCGTATGCGTTTAAATTTAATTTGTATTGATCACTCAGATAATTGAGCCGTGCAAGGTTTTCCTCTAAAGTTTTAATTTCGTTTTCGATTACAGTTATTTCTGCCTCAATCCGATGAAGCTCCTTTTCCTGTTTTTGATCTTTTTCTTTTAGACTTTTGCTTGAATGTAAAGTTTCAGCTTTTTTTTGCTTCAATACCTCACCTGTTTCTAGAATTGGAGTCACACCTGAATGATTTTTTATTTTGTAGTTGAGGTATTCATTCAGGGTGAAATGATGAATTTTGAGTGATTGATCCTCTATATCCCATATTCTATTTGTTAAACCGTCTACAAATTCTCTATCATGAGAAACAATAATAAAAGTTCCTTGATAGTTCTGAAGTGCGTTTTTTAGCACTTGTTTACTTTGAATATCCAAATGATTTGTCGGCTCGTCAAGAATCAGAAAATTTGAAGGACTGAGTAGGAGCTGACATAGCGCAAGGCGAGTTCTTTCACCCCCGGATAAAACACTTACTTTTTTTTCAATATCCTCTCCTGAAAATAAAAAAGTCCCTAAGATTGATCGTAAATCTTTCCTTATTTCACCCCGCGCAATATCATCGACAGTCTCAAAAACAGACTTTTCAACATCTAATTGCTCCGCTTGGTCTTGCGCAAAATAGGTCACATTCACATTGTGCCCATAGTTAACCGCTCCATCAAAATCAATTTTTTTGGTGATGGTTTTCAACAGTGTAGATTTACCAACACCATTCGGTCCGAGTAAAGCAATTTTTTCTCCTCGACCGACAGTAATTGTTAAATTCGCAAATAATATGTTGTTTCCATACGATTTTCCAACTTTTTCGAGAGATAAAACCCATTTTCCGGGTTGAACGCTCAGAGGAAAAGTTATTTTAATTTTTGATGTCTGGTCGTTATCAATTTCAATCCGCTCTGTTTTTTCGAGTTTTTTGATGAGTGATTGGGCAAAAGCTGCCTTTGAGCTCTTTGCTCTAAATTTATTAATTAATTCTTCTGTCTGTTTGATGTCACGGTCTTGTTGTTTTTTTGCGACGTTCATTCTTTCCTGTTCTTCCTGTCGCCTTAGTTTATAGATGGAGAAAGGGAACGGAAAATCAAATATCTTCGCGTTATTGATCTCTAAGGTGCGTTTGGTGACATTGTCTAGAAAGAGCCTGTCGTGTGAAATAATAATAACTGCGCCGTCAAATTTTTGTAAATAAGCTTCCAACCAGCTGATTGATATTATGTCTAAATGATTCGTTGGTTCATCGAGTAAAATAAGATCTGGACTGTTAATCAGTATTTTTGCCAACTCGGCACGCATCTTCCAACCACCTGAGAATGTATTTAATGAATTGTCAAATTCATTTTCTTTGAATCCGAGCCCTTTGAGCGTTTCCGATATTCTTTCCTCCCAGGTGAAACCATCAATAATTTGAAATTGAAAATTCAAATCGCTCATTTCATCGAGCAAACTGAGATAATCAGATGATTCGTAATCAGTTCTTGTTACCAGTTGAGTATTTATATCTTCTAGTCTACTTTTAATAAGATTTAATTGTGCATTTGATGTATCCAGGTAGGAGAATAGTGTCAATTCAGTATTCAGAATAATATCTTGGGTGAGATACCCCACTTTTGTTTCTTTCGGCAGATGAATACTGCCTCCTGAAGGCTTTATTTGTTGGGCAATAATCTTAAGTAATGTTGACTTTCCCGCTCCATTTTTACCGACTAAACCAATTTTCTCGCCTCGATTAATTTGTAAGTTGACCTGGTCAAAAAGGAAGCCCTGAGGCAGGTAGTAACTGAGTTTTTCAAAGTTAATCATCTGTATATTTCTAACACAACACGGACGCAACAAGTGCCCCGACAAACTATTTAATTCTTAAAAAATCACAAATAACAACATTTTTTAAATTAAGATGTTATATTTAAAAATTAAAAGTTTGTCTAAAATGGGAAGACCTGCGGTTAGGCCGGCCAAATTGAAAAATGGATTTTATATAGAAATCAAAGCCCAAGGTTCATCTGCAATATTAATTCGTAGAGATACTAGAGAACAAATGTTAATAGCTGCTGAGGATTACGCTCGGACAAAAGTGGTAACTATAAAAGGGGAAATGTGTAACGACAAGTGGATTGCAGATTGACTTCCTATGGGCAACAATTATTACTTTATTCCCATTTTAAGTTGTATACTTTTTTTTCTGTCATTAATCCCATTCGGAGTTTACACCGAAAATATTCTCGTTGCAAAAATTGGTGGATTCCTAACATTAATTCTGACCCTCATAGCATTACGATATTGGTTCTATGTGCTCCGCAAGAAAAGTAACAGGGGATCGGTAGTCAAGCTTACCACCAATGATATTTATCTCCTAAACAAACTTTACCCGTTCATCAGAAGTTGGGGCTCTGAATCTTTGGCAATCACTCATGGAAGAATAGGAATAGTACTTTCTGAGGTTCGGTTTTTAAAAAATCAAGCAGATGTCTCACGTGAAGAAGCGATTCAATTTTCTTTTCTTGTGGCCCTAAAGTACTGTAAGCAAGATTTATTACCAATTGCTAAAAGTTGTATATCCTCCGAGACACTAGAAAAAGTCTCTAGTTCCCTAGAATTTAACCATTCAATGTCCTTCAATGATTGCGTCTTAATTTGCGAACAAATTGAATTGGCAAAATACATGTTAAAGAATTAATAGGTAATTCTTTCCAAAAAACTTTCAAAAAGATATTGTAGGAAAAGAATAAGTGTGTATCTTTGCACCCCGCAAAAGTGGGAAATTGAAATTTTTTGCAATACAGTAGTGTTTATTGTATTGCTTTTTTTTGTGTTGGTTGGGAACGGTGTATGGTGATTGAGAGTGTCATGCACGGCGAAAAAGAAGTTCTTTGATTTATTGAGAAATAAGGAAACAGCGTTTTAAGAAAGAAACGACATCTCGAGCTCTTAAGATTCGAAGTTATTATACAACGGAGAGTTTGATCCTGGCTCAGGATGAACGC